>JBBSNE010000204.1:0-5470 GCA_038232815.1 Euzebyales bacterium
CATGGATCCCGAGGGAGTGGAAGACGCCTTGGCACTGCAAGTGATCGCTGGAGGCGAGGGTGGTGTGCTCGGCGACGGCCTGGCCGTATCCGAAGGTATCGCCACCGACGAGGGCATCAATGTCGGGGATCCGGTCCAGATCACGATTGACAACCAGTCGTTTGAGTTGGATCTCGGCACGGTCTATGAAGACAGCCCAATCACCAACGGTTGGCTGATCGGAACCGACCGCGTGCCCGCCGACGCGCACTCGTTGGTTTTCGGAGGAGTCTTTGTTGAATTGGCCGCCGACGCGGCCCCCGACACTGTCCGTGCCCGGATCGACACGGTGCTGGAGCAATATCCCACCTTGCAGCTACAGGACCTGACCGAGATCAAGGCAGAGATCAATGGTGCGATCAACCAGTTGCTCGGCATCGTCAGCGCTTTGTTGGGCCTGAGCGTGATCGTGGCGCTGTTCGGGATCATCAACACCCTGGGTCTCAGTGTTTTCGAACGGACCCGAGAACTGGGACTGTTGCGTGCGGTCGGTGCGACCCGCGGCCAAGTGCGATCGATGATCCGGTGGGAGTCGGTGTTGATCGCACTGCTTGGCGCCCTGTTCGGGCTGATCCTTGGAGTGCTGTTCGCGTGGCTTGTCGTCGTCGGGTTGGAGGAGGATGCCGGACTGCAATTGGCCATTCCTGCAGGTCCATTGCTGGGCGGCCTTGTAGCCGCGGCCGTGGCAGGTGTGCTTGCCGCCATCATCCCGGCTCGCCGGGCATCCCGAGTTGACGTGTTACGGGCGATCCAGGCGCAGTGAACCTCCGATCATGGTCTGTAGGCTTTACGCTTTGGGGCCATGATCAATGTGCAGAACGACGGGCCGATCACCGTTGTCGAGATCGACCGTCCTGAAAGTCGCAACGCGGTCGACGGACCCACTGCGGAGGCGCTGAGGCAGGCCTTTTTGACCTTTGATGCCGACGATCAGCAACTGATTGCGGTCCTGACCGGGGCGGGTGGCCATTTTTGTGCCGGGGCGGACCTGACTGCCCTGGCCGGCCACGACGAGCGCGCGCTGAAGATCCAGCCGCCCCCGGCGCCCGGCCCCCTGGGCTGCAGCCGGATGCGTCTGACCAAGCCCGTGATCGCGGCGGTGGAAGGCTATGCTGTGGCCGGCGGCCTGGAGCTTGCGCTGTGGGCGGATTTGCGGGTGGCTGCGGAATCGGCGGTGTTCGGAGTGTTCTGTCGGCGGTTCGGCGTGCCGTTGATCGATCTGGGCGCGGTGCGTCTACCGCGCCTGGTCGGTCATTCCCACGCCATGGACATGATCCTGACCGGCCGACCGGTCGACGCCAGCGAAGCCCAGATGATGGGGCTTGCAAACCGCGTGGTCGCCGACGGCACCGCCCGCACCGCCGCGGTGGAACTGGCCCGGACAATCGCCAGTTTCCCGCAGATGACCATGCGGTCGGATCGACAGGTCGCAATCGAACAATGGGACCTCGACGACGAGCGGTGGCATGCCCGTGAGTTCATCTTGGGCCGCAACGTGCTGCACTCAGGGGAGGCGGCCGAGGGCGCCCTCCGCTTCGTTGCTGGCGTGGGTCGACATGGTCAGCCGGTGGAATAGGGGTCAGTCCTGCAACAACTTCTCCACGTCAGCCCGCGTCGGCAGGGCCGGCTCGGCCCCGTTGATGGTCGCGGCGTGGGCACCGGCCGCATTGGCGAATCGCAACGCATCGGGATAGGACTGCCCTTCGCTCCGTGCGATCGCCAACGCCGCGGTGAATGCATCACCAGCGCCCGTCGCATCGATCGCATGGATGGACGGCGGTGAAACCACTCCAGAGTCCTGACCATCGGCCCAGGCGGCACCTCGCGATCCCAGGGTCACCACCGCGTGTCGTGTGGACGTGACCAGTTGTTGTGCTGCGGCCTCGCCGTCCAGATCGGTTGCGTCGATTCCCAGAAGAGCTGCTGCTTCAACCTCGTTGGGGGTGATCAAGGTGGCGGCATCAGCCAACTCCTGAGGGATGTCATCAACCGGGGCCGGATTGACGACCACCATTCCGTCGTGCCTGGCCACCTTGCGGGCGGCAGCCAGACTGACCGGTGCCTGGATCTCGCCCTGCAACAACAGCGCGTCACAATCGGGGATGTCTGCGGCGGTGCTTGCATCCAACTGTTTGTTGGCCCCCATGTAGTGCACGAACGCCACGTCGCCGTCGGGGGTGACCATGGGGACAGCCAAGGCCGTGGACACCCCGCTGAGGGAAACGACCCTGGTCGCGTCGATCCCCTCACGGTCGAATGCCTGCAGGAACTCGCGACCGAACTCGTCGTTGCCCACCGCCCCGACCATGATCACCTCGGCACCCAGCCGGGCGGCGGCCACAGCTTGGTTGTAGCCCTTGCCGCCTCTGAACCGTCCGAATTTGGTGGCCAAGATGACCTCGCCCGGCTGGGGCCGGTGGGGGATGCGAAAGGCCAGATCGGTCACGATCGAACCCACGACGACGATCCTGGTCATGTTCGTTGCTCCTCATGACAACGCGCCGGTCCAAGTGGACCGGCGCGAGTTGACGGGGGTGGTGGATCCGGGCCTAACGCAGCGCCTGGCCGCCTTCGAGATCGAAGAAGTGCATGTTTTCGGTCTTGAAGGCGATGTCGATGTTTGAGTCGATCGGTGGGGGTTTGCCGGGCTCGAACCGTCCGACGATGGTCAAGCCACCCTCACGTGCCTGTCGCTCCAGTTGCTCGAAGGCCTCGTCGTCATCGACGGCTTCACGCATGTCATCGGTCACCACCGGCTTGGCCTGTGACCGCATGTGGACCAGCATCTCGGAGCCCAACATCTCGACCAGTTCGACCTGCAGCTGGTTCCATACCTGGTCCTGTGGTGCCTCGCCGGTGGCTTGAACGAAGTGTTCGGGGCGCATTCCCACCGCCAGTCGTCCCCCGGCGTACTCGCGGACCCGCGGGTAGGCGTCCAGAGCCGCCTCGTGGATCTTCAGGCGGTTGCCCGGTTCGAACTGGACGTAGTAGTTGCCGCTCTCTTCGACGATGCCGACGTCGCAGATGTTCATGGATGGCGAGCCGATGAAGCCGGCAACGAACAGGTTGTCCGGGTTCTCGTAGAGCTTTTGGGGAGGGTCGGACTGCGTCAGCATGCCCCGTTTCAGGACCGCTACGCGGTCACCCATGGTCATGGCCTCGACCTGGTCATGGGTCACGTACAGCGTCGTGACGCCCAGACGGTTCTGCAGCGCCGCGATCTCTGCACGCATCTGCACGCGCAGTTTGGCGTCAAGGTTCGACAGCGGCTCGTCCATCAGGAAGGCCTTGGGGGAACGGACGATCGCGCGCCCCATCGCGACACGTTGACGCTGGCCACCGGACAAAGCCTTGGGCTTGCGATGGAGGTACTCAGTCAGCCCCAGGATGTCAGCTGCATCCTTGACCCGTTTGTCGATGTCATCTTGCGGAACCTTCGACAACTTCAGGGCAAACCCCATGTTGTCGGCCACGGTCATGTGGGGGTACAACGCGTAGGACTGGAACACCATCGCGATGTCACGCTCTTTGGGCGACAGGTCGTTGACGACCTCGTCCCCGATCAGTAGATCACCGTCGCTGATGGCCTCAAGTCCGGCGACCATCCGCAAGGCGGTGGACTTACCGCAACCCGATGGTCCCACGAGGATCATGAACTCCCCGTCCTCGATGTCAAGGCTGAAATCCTTGATGGCGTGATAGCCATCCGGGTAGTACTTGTTGACGTTGTCGAATGATACTCGTGCCATGTGGTGTGCCCTCCAAAGTCACGCCGGCTCTGCGGTCAAGCATCATCTTTCACCAGATCCATCGACGTTGCAACCCCTTCCACTGCAAGCGTTTACATTTCTTAGGTCCCCAGGCCCGCGGCGGCGCCACCAATGGGCGGGTGCTGGGCTGGGGTGTTCCAGGGCGCTTCGGTCCCAGTGGGCCAGGTCGGCCGCTGCAGCATGCGTGCTCTGGGCAAAGGAGAGCAGCATGTCATCCGGGTCCTTCGCCGTCCTGACCGCCTCGTAAGGCAATGCGAACTCTCCAAGTTCGTCAAGCCAGAACGCGGCGTCGGGTTCTACGCTGGCTTGGGCGAATCCATCCGGGGTCGGGTAGGCGCAGGCGTAGAAGATCGGTGTGGGGGAGTCGCGATTGCCCGGCCAAAAGGCCCAAGCTGGTGACTTCGTGTGAGTAGGCCTCACGAGCGACGTCGTCGGGGAAGTTCGGCATTCCGCCCGGATGTGTGGGCGCGCTACGGCCGGAAAATCGTGTGACCGCCAGGTCGAAACTGCCCCAGAAGAAATGCACCGGGCTGACCTTGCCGATGAACCCGGCGCGAAAGGTGGTGAGGACACGTTCGGCCTGCAACAGGGCCCGCCACAGGGTTAGGGCGTGATCGGGGTCGTAGGGGCGGACGTAGGTGTCCTGATCCATCGGTTGGGCGTCGGGGATCTCACTCGGGATCGGATAGATGCTGGCCGGCATGTGCACCTCGTCCATTGCCTTCAGGACCCGGTCGTAGAACTCCGCCACGCTCATTGGTGCGAGGGGGACGGTCTTTACCCCTCCTCGAGTGGGGGTCAACCGGAGCTCGGACCCCATGAGGTCGAACGTGACGGAAAACCCATCTGAGCCATAGGGCACCATCCCGGTGCCCAGACCGTCGACTTGGACATACAACGGCACGCCCCAGGAGTGGTTGATCCACGGCCCGCAGCCCATACGGATCTTGCCGACGACCTGCGTGAACAGGTGCAGGGCTTCCAGGGTCTCGGTCCACTCGGTGACCGGTAGTTCGGGCCAGGCCGATCGTTGTGGGGAGGGGGGCGTCCACTTCGGTGCCATGAGCGCGACCTTCATGCTCAGGGAGACCGGCAGCTTAGGATGGACCGCCCGCCTCCGTAGCTCAGGGGATAGAGCATCGGTTTCCTAAACCGTGTGTCGCAGGTTCGAATCCTGCCGGGGGCGCCACGTAAAATGGCTCTGAACAAGGGTTTTGATGGTTGAGTTCGAGACTGATTGTCCGACAATTACCGTCATTTACCTCGATTACCGTCCAAATTGGGCGGAGTGTGGGCGGAGATTCAGATTTCAGAGGTTCTGCGGCTTAGTCGATACCCTGGGGGTGCATGCGACTACAATGCAGTCATGACTGAGCCCAGACCCGTGCAACGGACACTTCGGCTGCGCCGGGAGACTGCCGACCGCCTGGATTCCGCCGCCGCGCACGGAGCGGAGTCCAGCAACGCCCTCGCCGACCGGCTGCTGCTGGAGGCCCTACGTTTGCAAAACCACCCGTTGGTGCAGTTTCGCACCGGTGCCGCGGGTGACCGTGAACCCCACCTGGTGGGCACACGCCTGAAGGTCCGCGACATCATCACCACCGCACGCGGACATCACGGCGACCTCCAGGCCACCGCGGCCTACTTCGACGTGCCCGTCC
>JBBSNE010000205.1:0-5445 GCA_038232815.1 Euzebyales bacterium
GCACCGCGACGACTTCGCCGAGTTGTCCTATGCGACCGGCGCGACCGCCCAGGATCGCCAGTATGACCTGGAGGGGGGAATCCTGACCGCCAAGGTGCTGTCGTCCACCGCGCGACAGGCGCTGCCAAACACCCGGGTGATCCCTGACGGGCCACCGGTGTCGCTCAGTCGGGACGGATCCTTTGTCGGCCAACACGTCTACACGCCCAAGCAGGGTGTGGCGATCCAGATCAACGCCTACAACTTCCCCGTCTGGGGGATGCTTGAGAAGCTGGCTCCGGCTGTGATCGCCGGGGTCCCCTCGGTCGTGAAGCCCGCCCCGCAAACGGCCTTTTTGACGGCCGCGGTGGTCGAACGGATCATCACGACCGGACATCTGCCCGAGGGGGCTCTGCAATTGGTCGTCGGCGAACCGGGCAAGTTGCTGGACCATGTCACCGGTCAAGACATCGTGGCGTTCACCGGGTCGGCCGCCACTGCCCGCAAGCTGAAGACCCATCCCGCTATTGTCGCGGCCGGAACGACCTTCAGCGCTGAACAGGACTCGTTGAACGCCGCCATCCTGGGGCCTGATGCCGACGCTGCCAGCCCGGAGTTCGCCCTGTACGTCCGTGAGATTGTCAGTGAGATCACCGCCAAGGCCGGACAGCGTTGCACCTGCATCCGGCGGGTTCTGGTACCCCATGCAGCGGTTGATGCAATCTCTGAGGCGCTGGCACAGGCGCTGCGCAGTGTCGTGATCGGCGACCCCCGGTTGGCAGAAACACAGGTCGGGCCATTGGTCACTCAGCAGCAACGCGAGATCGTCCGCCAGGCAGTCACCACGTTGTCGGAGCACGCCGAGTTGATCGTCGGCGACCCCGAACAGGTCGACCCCCGTGGCGGCACGGCAGAGGACGGAGCTTTCCTGGCCCCCATGGTCTTACGGGCGAGCGATCCATGGGCGCAGGAATTGCACACCGTCGAGGCGTTCGGGCCGGTCGCCACGGTCATGCCGTTCGATGATCTCGAGGAGGCCGTGGCGCTGACCAACGCCGGCCGCGGCAGCCTCGTCAGCTCTCTGTTCACCAACGACCGCACAGTGGCCGAGCAGGTGGTGAGGGGAGCGGGGGCGTATCACGGTCGGATCCACATGGTCAATCGTGAGGTGGCGAAATCCCAGTCCGGTCACGGGTCTCCGTTGCCCACAATGGTGCATGGCGGCCCCGGGCGGGCAGGCGGCGGCGAGGAACTGGGCGGCGTCCGGAGCGTGTTCCACTTCATGCAGCGCACCGCCCTCCAAGGTCCTCCCGCGCTGCTCACCGCGGCAACGGATACCTGGTTGCCCGGCGCCGACACCACCGTCACCGACGTGCACCCCATGGCCAAGCCGTTGGAAGACGTCCACATCGGCGATCAGATCACGATCGGTCCGAAGGAGGTGACCCTGGCTGACATCGAGGCCTTCGCCCTCTCCACCGGTGACCACTTCTACGCCCACATGGATGCCGAGGCGGTGACCGACCACCCCTTCTTCGAGGGCAGGGTTGCCCACGGCTATCTGTTGTTGTCCTACGCGGCAGGGATGTTTGTCTACGCCCCGAAGGGGCCGTTGTTGGCCAACCAGGGGCTGAACGACCTGCACTTCGGGGTGCCGTTCTATCCGGGTGATGCGATGACGGTCACCCTGACCTGCAAGCAGAAGAGTCCACGAACCGACCAGCCGTACGGTGAGGTCAGGTGGGACACCCGCATCGTCAACCAGGACGGTCAGGAGGTCGCCAGCTACGAACTACTCACCGTGGTCGCCAAGAGCGACAGCGGCCGCTGACGGTCCACGGCGCGGGTAGGCTTTTGACGCACCCGTAACCGAGCTCAAGGACCTTCGCGATGACCTACCGCGCCCCCGTCAAGGACATGATGTTCGTCTTGGAACACATCGCCGATCTGGACAAGATCCAGGCCATCGACGCCTTCGCACACGCCGACAGCGAGTTGGTCGAGGGGCTGCTACGTGAAAGCGGCCGGTTTTGCAGTGAGGTCATCGCCCCGACAAACGTCGACGGTGACACCCAGCATTCGGTGCTGACCCATGGCCAGGTTGTGACGCCCGAATCCTTCAAGGGCGCCTACAAGAGTTACGTCCAATCAGGCTGGGGTGCGCTGCAGTTCCCGGAGGAATTCGGCGGCGGCAACTTTCCCACCGCCGTCGCCACGGCGGTCAAAGAAATGTTGACCTCGGCCAACATGGCCTTCTCGCTGTGCCCACTGCTGACCACCGGTGCGGTGGTCGACCTGCTGGCCCACGGCGATGACTACCTGCAGCACACGTTCATGCCGAAGATGATCAGCGGCGAGTGGTCAGGAACGATGAACCTGTCCGAACCCCAGGCCGGATCCGATGTCGGCGCCCTGGTCACCAAAGCAACGCCAAACGACGACGGGACCTATGCGATCAAGGGCACCAAGATCTGGATCACCTGGGGCGAACACGATCTGACCGACAACATCTGTCACCTGGTCCTGGCTCGGCTGCCAGATGCGCCCGCCGGTACCAAGGGCATCTCTTTGTTCCTGGTGCCGAAGTTCCTTGTCGCCGACGACGGGACCCTGGGTCGCCGCAATGACCTGCAGGTTGTCTCGATCGAGGACAAGTTGGGAATCAACGGCTCCCCCACCTGTGTCATGGAGTACGACAACGCCGTCGGCTACATGGTCGGTCAACCCAATGAGGGCATGCGGCAGATGTTCACGATGATGAATGATGCCCGTCTGGGTGTCGGGGTGGAGGGGCTCGCCATCGCCGAACGGGCCTATCAGGCCGCTGTCGACTACTCCTTTGAGCGACGCCAGGGCAAGGCCCCAGGCGACGACGATCTGGAGAACGGCCAGTCACGCATCATTGCCCATCCCGACGTGCGCAGGATGCTGCTGACGATGCGCAGCCAGATCGAGGCAATGCGGGCGTTGACCTACCGCAACGCTGCGGCGCTGGACTTCGCCCACAACTCAGCTGACCCGGCGACCGCGGAGTACGAGCGCAAGATGGCTGATCTGTTGACCCCTCTGTCCAAGGCCTGGGCAACCGATCTGGGGGTCGAACTGACCTCGATCGCCATCCAGGTCTTCGGCGGCATGGGCTACGTCGAGGAGACGGGTGTGGCCCAACACTTCCGTGACTCCCGCATCGCGCCGATCTATGAGGGCACCAACGGCATCCAGGCGATGGATTTGCTGGGTCGCAAGCTTCCGATGGACGGTGGGGCGTTCGTCAAGGATTTGCTCGAACAGATGCGCCAGGTAGCGGATGATCTGGACGCTGAGGTCTTCGGCGACATCGGCCCGCAGTTGGCCAGGGCGTTGGACACCGTCGAGCAGGCAATCACGTGGCTGATGACCAACCGCACCGACTTCGCTGCATCCTTTGGGGGTGCCACACCGTTCCTGCGGATGTTCGCCACCACCGTCGGCGGCTACCTGATGGCCCTGGGCGCCAGAGCAGCGAAGGCTGCGATCGACGAAGGCGACACCGACCCGTTCTACGGGGACAAATTGGCCACAACCAGATTTTATGCCGGAAACATCTTGCCGACCGTGCATGGGCTACTGGACGCCGTGACCGCAGGCGCGGATGACCTGTACGCCATCGATGCCGGACGGCTGCAGAGCGTCTGACCTTGGTGGTGTACAACCCGGTTCCGCTGCGTCTGCCACGGTTTGCAGAACACGAGATGTTGCAACGGGCCCACCAACTACACGAGCACGCGCAACGCCGCCGCTCGGTCCGTCAGTTTGGCGGTGACCGGTCAGACCTGTCCAATGACAACGAAGGTGTCGATCACGCGGTCCAGCACGTCGAAGTCCCTGTCGGAGTTCGCCTGCGCCTGCACGCGGATGACGAAACTGCGGTCTGGCGGCACCACCGAGATCACGACGTAGACGGCCCCCACGCCTCCGCACTCGGTGTAGAGATCGAACTGTCCGGTGTAGGCGGGGTCCTCGTAGGGTTCGCGACCGGCATAGGTGCATTGGCCTTCGAGGGACGGCTTCAGGTCATCCAGAAGCGTCACCTCGTTCCCGCTCCGGGCGAACTGGCTGGACGCGGTGACGATGACCCCCGGCGTGGTCCACGACGTTTGAAAAGCTTCTAGGTCCGAAGCCGCCCTTACGTCGAAGAACTGGGTGCCATCAGGCGCTTGGAATGGTTGGCCATCGATTTGGCTCCACTCGCTGGGCACGTCCAATTGGATGGCGCCGGTGTCATCGGTGATGGTGGTGTAGCCGGCGTACGTTGCGGCAGCATCCGTGTCGGTGTCCGCGGTACCGGCCAGGTCGTTGCCAAAGGATGTGGAGGCGACAAGTTCGCGGCCGTTCAGCTGCCCCTCGAGGATCTCGCTCGTCTCGAACCGCAGCACCTCAAGGTCGAGGGTGTCAGTCGATGTGCGGCTACGCAAAACATCGCAATAGTCCTTCATGGTGCCGTCCGTCGCCAATACCAGATCTTCCAGTCTGGTGATGACATCGCCGGACTGAATGCCGGCGTTGTCCGCGGTCGTGCCAACCCTTCGTCCTCACTCACGACCGCCTGCCCGTTGATGCCGATCGATTCGACGTCCTCGCCTTCTTGCAACTGTTCAACGATACGTTGAGCCAGTCGCGCAGTTATTGCGAACTGCTGTCCTGTCTCACTGTTTCCCGCGTAGTTCACCCCGACAACGCGCCCTTGGTCATCGACCAGTGGACCACCTGAGTTGCCGGGATTGATGGTGGCATCATGCTCCAAAACACCGTCGACCGAGGCCCAGTTCGTTTCGCCGTCGGTGGCCGCCTTCGACACGATGCCACGCGTCAGTGTGAACTCCGGGTCACCCAGAGGAAATCCTGCTGCGAACACGTCCAAACCGGGTCTGGCCTCGTCCTCGGTCCAGTCAAGCGCAGGCAAGTCGTCGCCGTTGATCTGGATGACTGCCAGATCAGATCACTCAGAAGCACCCAGCACACGGGCGTTCATCGGGTCATCAGAGCCACCGACGTAGACCTGGAGAATTGCCGAGCCGGTGACGACGTGGTTGTTCGTCACAGCCAAGCCCGACGGATCGATGATGAACCCCGAACCGGCTCCGGCAGCATTCGTCTGCTCCCCGAACTCCGGATCGACGAATGTTCCCTCTGCGACGATTTGGATGGTCGCGTTTCCACACGCTGCAATGGAGCGGCGGTTTCACTTTCGGTCGGCTCCGCGGACGGAACGCTGCTGGGCCCATACTGACCATCAGCAACCGACGCTTCACCATGACCAACCCCTCTTGAACTCCGATACAGGAGAATCTAGTACCGAATGTTCGTCACCGTCGGAATCAACCCCAATTCTTGTCAGGAGCCACCCTGTGGGTTGGGCGAGACCGGCGGAGGAGCGGCAGGCGAAGGTGTGCCAGCCGGCCTGGCCGAGGCCGTGGGTGTCGCTGC
>JBBSNE010000206.1:0-5434 GCA_038232815.1 Euzebyales bacterium
CGGGGTCGCCAGGACGTCGACGTACTGGCGCTCGGTGTCGGTGAGGCTCATCCAGATCGTGGAGTAGTGCCGGCCGAGCTGGGCGTCGACGGGGGGTTGCAGCTCGTCGGCGGTCGCACCGCGGCCGTCGTGGGCGCTGCGCCACAGTTGTGTCCCCCAGGCCTGTACGGCCAGCGGGAGACCGCCGGATCGCGCGGCGCATGCTGCGAGCAGGTCCGGGTCGATGTCGACGCCGTTGGCTGCCAGGGGTGCTGCTATGGCCTCCTTGGCGTCGTGGGGTTGGAGGTAGCCCACCTCAAGCGACCGGATCCCGGTCGGCATGGAGGACAGTCGACCGTGGTCGTGGACGCCGGCGAAGATGAGTCCCCCTCCGATGCCGTGATTGCTTCCGAGGGTGTCGGTGAGCTCGGATGCGACGTGGAGGTTGTCGACCATGACCACGAAGGGGCGCTTGGTCTCGACTGCGACGGCCGCAGCGGCGCGATAGCGACCGGCGATGGTGTCATCGAAGGGCTCTACGGGGTGGGCGACGCCGGCTCGAAGCCGATCGTGGACATCTGCCAGGCCCACGTAGCCGCTGGTGTCGTCGCGGCCGTCGATGCGGGCGACCACTCCCCCAAGCTCGATGATTTCGGTTTCGATACGTTGGAGGAGGGAGGTTTTGCCGATACCTGACGGTCCGTGCAGGCTGAGGATGGGGGTCTGTCGGTGCTCGGTGAGGAGCTGAACCATCTCGGCGGCCTCGGCCAAATGGTCGTTCCGTCCGACCAGCAACGGCGGGTCGACGCCGTCGCCAACGCGGAACGGTGAGGTCGGCGTCCCGGTCCCGAACTTGGCCGCGAACGGGTCGTCTGGTGCAGCTGGGAAGGTCGACACGGCGAGGTCGTCTCCTAGGCTCTGACGTAGCCTATTCGGGGCGACGTAGAAGGATCAGGGCTTCAGGAGCGACCCTACAGCTACTCAGATCACCAGGCGTGTAACCGTCCCGGTTTGTACATAGCGTGCTGGTTGCCCGTTCTCCTGGTCCGTCTCGCGCTGAGCTTCCTCGTCGACGAGGGCCCCGAATAGTGTCGAGCCAGCCTGCGAGGGCAGTGGTGGGTCCCCAGCGGCGTCGAGCATCCGGCGTTGGTCCACCAGGTCGGGACCGAGACCTTCGACCACCTGGTGCAGGGACTCGGCCATGGCGGCAAGGTCGTGGAGCCCGGCCCAGAGTTCGGACGCGATCGCAGCAGCCGTGTTGGCGGCGCGGCGACTGTAGTTGCCGTCGGGGACAATGGACTCAGTGATGTTGTCGTTGTCCATCCGGTGATCCGATCGTGACGGCCCGTCGCCGGTCCTGCGCTTGCGAAATGGCAGCTTGGAAGCCAGCGCGAACCTTCGCGACGTCCACGGGCTGCCCCGACGCCCGTGCCAGTGCCTCGTCGAAGCGCAGCCTCAACGAGCCGCCTGAACGGGGGAACACTCACGCGAGCGACTCGACCCCGGCGTCGCTGAGCAGCCCATAGCAGATGGCTTGGAGGACATCGATCATCTTCGGCTTCGCGATGGTGGTCTTGATCTCCACGATGGTGGTGCCGGCCAGCAGGTCGGCGTCTGCACCGCCCGGGTATCTGTACGCGGGCCCGAAAGTGAGTTGTCCCCACGTCAGGATCTCCTCGACCAGCACCCGAGCCGGGCCAGCAGCAATCGCCTGCACGTCTGCGCAGACATCCGACGGCACGACGCCATCCAGGAGGGCCTGCCTAGATTCCATTCCGAACCCCGACAGGGGGTTCACGGTGCCGCCATACCTCGCGTGCTGTTCTGCCAGCGCCCACAGCACGGCGACCTTGGCTGCGTGCTCAAGGTCGTCGAGGTCAGGGTTGGTGGCCACCAACTCGCCGAGGTCGGTGCCTCGAAGGCGGTCGAGTGCCCCTTCCAGCGCGGGAGCGTGGGGCCGAGCCAGGACGATGGTCGCCCCGCCGACGGTCGGCGAGTCCTCGTCGGTGCAGCCGAGCTGCCACCGCAGCATCGTGTCCGTCGCCGTGCCGGACCAGGACCACCGTTGGTCTCGACCGTCACCCCATCCGTCGGGGATGACCACGTGGGGTGTGGAGGCGTCACGGAGTTGGGGGTACAGATCGTTGCAACGAGGAAACTGGCGGCGAGCCCATGCCCCCACGGCACTCTTGGGGCCTCTAAGATCGGACTTGAGACTCATCGGGCAACCTCTCCACAGGTGCCGCCAGTCGTACATCCTGCGCGGGATGCGCTGGTGACCCCGGCGGGTCGCTCCCTGATCCAACGACGGCGCATCGGCTAAACCGTATAGGTTTGTACCTAACAGTCGGGAAGATCGTCGAGATTGTTCTTCGAGGTGTTGTCTTCATCGGTGCGGCGGTACTTACCACCCGACACGCTCAGATCCCGGACGACCTGAATCTCCGTGCGGCCGGATTCCCACGGCACGTGGTAGGTGTGACGGCCGTCCTCGATGTCGCTGAACGCGTCTGCCTTGGATCGAGGCGACCACGTCGAGCCGTCGTTGCAAAGGGCGGTGATGTCGCCGCTGCTGTTCTTGTCGGTCTTGCGGACTGGTCGGTCAGCGATCTGGGGACTCCTGCCTTCTTGGGTGGTCCTGAACGACCCCGAAGGTACGATCCGGCTGGGACAGACCACAGGATTCATGGCGTGATCGCTGATGTCTCGCAGGGAGGCGTGCACCCGTCGACTACCGACGTCGTCAACTTCCGATGGGTCGACCGCCACGGTTTGGTGGTGCGTCGGGAAGTTCCCCGCCGGCCTCCTGGCGGGCTTCGTCGACTGCCCGCGCCAGCACTTCGGTGACCCACGCTTGCTTGGTGAGCGTCGGGTCCGACGTCCGTGCCTGGAGCACCGCCGCGTCCACGTTCTCGGCCAGCCCGGGCGGGATCATGACCTTGAGCGCCTTGCGGGGCTGCTCCACCTGCTCCGCTGGCGCGGTCCTGCCGCCGGCGATCAGCCGTTTTGCGGCGGTGGTGCTGGTCTTGCGTTTGTCGTTGGTCAGTCCTGCCATGATGCGATCCTTTCAGCGACTGCGGCGGCAAAGCGGTCCATGGCCGCGGCCGCCGGGCGGCCGCGATACCCCAGGTCAGCGACGCTGCACCCCTGCGAGGCGACTTCCTGGAACACGACAAGAGATGGGATGGTGGGCAGCGCTGCGGTGCCCGCTCGGTCGGCCAGTAACCGTTCGACGTCGGCCGTGATGGCGGTGTGACGGCCTTGGCTGACCCACATGCCCAGGACCTTGATCGGGTGGTCGAGTTCGTCATGGACCGCGTCCAGCGTCTCCTCGAGCGGGTCGAGTGCGGCGACGTCGAGCGCGGACGGTTGCACGGGGATCAGAACCCCGTCGGCCGCACGCAGTGCCATCAGGGTGAGCGTGCCCAGCGCGGGGGGGCAGTCGATGTAGATCCGGTCGTACCCCAGCCCGCCGTTGAGGACGTCTGCGAGACGCTGGTACGGGGTGACGCGCGCTCCGAAGTCGCGTGCGGCGTCGACGCCGAGGTCGAGGTTGGCGGGGATGAGGTCCACACCCGCGATCGTCGAGGCCACAATCGCGTCCTGGGAGCTGGCCTTACCGACCAGGACGCCACCGATAGTGGGGGAGGGGTCAGCCGACGGGGCAAGCCATGTGGTCGCGGACGCTTGGGGGTCCATGTCAACGACGAGGACCTTGCGACCAGCGCGGGTGTCGGCCGCTGCGAGCTCCACCGCGGCCGTCGTCTTGCCGGCGCCGCCCTTCTGATTGATAAGTGCGGCTCTGATCATCGCGCATCCCCTCGACAGAACAAACATACCATGTTTGTGCAAAGAGCATCAGTATGTTCCTCTGGCGCGCGACCTGCGAAGTAGTTGTGCGAACGGTTTGACAAGGAGATCCACCGACTAGAACACGGCTCCTGCAGAGTTCGCATGCTCCAAAGGTTCCACCCACGCCACCACGACCGGCGCCACTGACCGCCAACCTCCTCGGTCTGGCCGCCACACGATGTCCTGTCATCTGTCACTGAAGGTGGGTTGCGTGGCCAGTCAAGGTCGGGTTGCCGCGCGAGCCGCGATGGTGGGCTCTGGGCGGTGCCGATCGTCGCCAGGCGATACCGGGCAAAACCTGCTCGCGGAAGCGCGCAGGGCGCCCAGCGGGCCCTACAGGAGTAGCTCATTCGCTCGGGCGGCAGCCCTCTCTGGCTGGCACAACTCGCGCATCCACAGGGTGTGCGGTGGGGGTGCTAGAAGAGAGCCTGTGCTTCTGCGGCGTCGTCGAACAGCGTCTTGGCCTGCTTGTAGGGGTTGGCGATCGCCGGCGGGATCTTGGGCTGCTGGCCGGCGAGGAGTTGCTGGACGGTGATGATCTGGATGCGCGGGAACGTCCCGCCGTTGAACGGCCAGGTGTACGTGCCCCCCTTGGCCGCGGCCTGCTTCATGCCCCTGGTTGGTTCGATCATCAGAATCAGCACGCCGATGGAGGCGTTCTCGGTGCGGACTGTGCCGTCGAGGTCACGCACCATCGCGGGGTTGACGGTCTTTCCGCCATTGACGGAGATGACCGCCGTGGCGGACCGCTTCACCGTTCCTGCCTTGCTGAGCTCCAGAGCGAACCGGATCCGACCGTCGACCCCGCGGTCGCCGACCTGCGTCTGATTGGGTTGGCCGTTGACCATCGACACCGCCCACCGTTCAAAGTCGAACGGGTTGGCGTTGAACAGCGCCTGGGCGCCGTCCATGTCGTGGGGGATGCCCTCGATCGTGTAGGTGTCCACGATGCTGTCGCCGTGCGTGTCGCGGAGCCGCTTGTCGATCAGGTCGACCGCGAGGTAGGTGATGTCGATCCCGATCCAGCGTCGCCCCAACTGCTCCGCCGCATCAACGGTGGTTCCACACCCACAGAACGGATCGAGCACGACCCCATTGTCAGGTGCCGCAAGAGAGACGATCCGTCCCAGCAGCGCAAGAGGCTTCTGCGTCGGATATCCAAGGCGCTCTGCTGCTTGGGAGTTCAATGGTGGAATGTCAAGCCACATGTCGCTCAGCGGCCGACCTCGTTGCTCATCGAGGTACAGCTTGGCTTGCGGAACATTGCCGGGAGACGTCTGAACCACGATGCCGTCTTCGAGGGCCTTCGTCATCCGGTCCCTGCTCCATCGCCAGACGCGCGTGACCCCCATGAGTTCATACCTGAGGTTGGGACGATTGGGATTCGGGTTGAGAAGCGGGCCGAGGCGATACCTCCGACCGTCATCATCGAAGTGGCGGTATTTGCTGGCGGTCTTCTCGTCTAGTGTGCTGTCACCGAAGTTGCTAGCAGAATGGGTGTTGTCGCGCTAGATTGTCCCTGATGGGTCACTGGGACCCAAGAATGGGAGAATCGGGATGGCGCGAGCGGGACGTCCGACGGTGCAGATCGTGTTGACCGACG
>JBBSNE010000207.1:0-5433 GCA_038232815.1 Euzebyales bacterium
AGCCAACCAATCAGGGGTAGCAACCACTCGCCTGTTTCGGCGATTGCTGCCGTGGTGATCAGAAGGGGTGCCCCACGGTGATCGCCGCAAGTTGTGGGCCCCGAACGAGATAGGAAAGCAACAGCACGATGCCTGATTCGCTCAGGTACAGCCACATGTGGTCTGGTGGGGGTCCGGAGGCCACGAACGCCGCCGACAGCACCAATCCGACGCTGGCCAGCAGGACGATTGTGGGGGCAAGAGCCAATGCGCTCACGGGCAGGTATTCAGTGGCTGTCAGGCCTGCCACTGCGGTGATGCCCAGCAGCCACATGGCTGCCATGGGTGCCAACAGGTGTCGTCGGCCGACCGATGGCAGGGAGTGGGGCAGCATTCGTAGCCCAAACCGTTGCTCGAGCTCGACACACAGCGGTTCGATCAACAGGCCCGATGCCGGATAGGCAGCTACGGCGGCCAACGCCAGTAGGAAGGCGCGACTACCTGGGTCGGTCAGGGATTCGCCCAGGTCTGCCAGACCCAAGGCGCCGACGTACGCCGCTGACACCAGCCACAGCAGGGCCTGACCCAACCGGCGGGGCTGACGCAACAGCATCGTGGCCCCGATCCACGGTGTCAGAACGCCTGGCCGGCTGGGCAGCGGCAGCCGGTGGCGGGGCCGCCCCACCAAGGTCCGGACGACCCGGTCGCGCGCCTGGGCCGCGGATCGGAAGTCTGCGAAGTACACCGCGGCAGCGGTCACCTGCGCGCTGGTTGCGGCGCGACGACGTAACTCCCCCAATGCGACGTCGCCAGCGTGTTGCATCGCGTGGTACGCGGTCCACACCGCGCCCAGTGCCAACGTGATGGTGGATGAGGATGGACAGCTGGTCGGCGTGCTCAGCGAGTCCGATCTGTTGGATAAGGTCGCCCCGCCCCGCTCCGGCTTTGATCGGACCGTCGAGTTGTCCTGGCGGCGTCATGGCGCCACGACGGTCGGCCAAGCG
Source organism: Euzebyales bacterium (assembly GCA_038232815.1). GTDB lineage: Bacteria > Actinomycetota > Nitriliruptoria > Euzebyales > Euzebyaceae > Euzebya. The sequence goes on from JBBSNE010000207.1 coordinate 984, forward strand.
TGCAGTCGCCCCGCGCGCTCAACCGCGGTGGACACCCCAGTCCGTGCCGCTGCCGGCCAGATGGCCGCCGGCGACGTAGGCCGTCTGGTGGTGATGAAGGGCGCGACCATCGCCGGGATCATCACCCGGACGGATGTGATGAAGGCCCTGATCCGTGCGGACGAGGCAATCGAAAGCGTCGTCGAGCTGGTGGCTAGCGATATGGAGTTGGAGGGTGTCCATGCCGATGTCGCCGACGGGCTGGTCCAGCTGACGGGTGACGTCCCACGGCGCAGCCAGGCCGAACAGCTGCGTTCACGACTGGAGGACATCGAGGGGGTGCTCGAAGTCCAGAGTGAGAGCCTGACGTGGCAGGCCGACGACATCGCCGTTGCCCCGCCGATGTGGATGTGATCCCTAGTCCTGGTGAGAACCGTGCATCGTGGTCGTGACCGATCGGGCGACGTCCATCACCTCGGCCAGGAAGTCCTCTTGGGCACCCAAGTCGGGGTCTTCCCTGGTCTGGATGGCGTAGGCGATCACCAACTTGGCGGCACGCCCGTCTTCTTTGAGACGGAGGACACGGCCCAGCCGCTGGATCATCTGGCGGCGGGTTCGGAAGGCTGCCAGGGCGATGGCCAGTTCGGCATCGGGCACGTCGACGCCCTCATCCAGCACACGGGGGGCGACGACCGCCTGGAGGTTGCCGTTCCGAAACTGGGCCAGCCTGATCTTGCGCTTGTCGCCCCGTAGGTCCCCGTGGATTTCCTCAGCCGCGATCCCTCCACTGCGAAGCGCTACGGCGGCCCGTTCGGCCTGGTCCACCGTATCGGTGAAGACCAATGTCCGGGTTCCGGCGGTGCTGAGTTCCGGGGCCAGACGGCGGATGACTTCAAGCTTGGCGTCGGCTTGGGCGGCAGCGTCGCGCCGGCCGCGAAGCGCGGACAGGAAGGCGCGGGCGGCCACCACGTCACGGCCTGCGCGGGTGTTGGGCAGCCCCTCGGCCTGTGCTGACAGTTTGGCGGCCGCCGCGATCAGCTCCAACGGGGCTTTGGGGAGTCCGTGGGACACCAGTTCGCGGCGGTGTTCGCGGACCCGGGCACCAGCTACGTCATAGGCCTTGCGTTCGGACGCCGTCAGCGGGACCCCGATGAACTCGATGTCAAACGGGGCGATGACGTTGTCAGCAGCCGCCTCGGCAAAGCCGTATTCGGCCACCACCCCGCCGAAATAGGGGCCCAGCACATCGATCAGCCCGTCGTCGTTGCGTTCGTAGGTGGCGGTCAAGGCCAGCCGCATGGCGAAGTCGGGCTTCAGTGCCTCACCCCAGGTGGGGGCGCCGTAGCGGTGAGCTTCGTCAGCCACCAGCAGGCCGATCGCGCCCCGGGGCAGGTCGATGGGGAGCGCGGCAGCGGAGTGGGGTGTTGCAATCACGACATGATGGTCGTGCAGATCGTCGGTATGCCCACCACCCAACTGGCCGATCCGGGCGTTGGGCACGTGGTCCCGCAGTTGGCGCTGCCATTGGGTCAGCAGGTCCAACGTCGGAACCAAAACCAGGGCCCGCCCACCTTGCGCCAGACAGGCACGAACCGCAGCGATGGCCAGGCGGGTCTTGCCGGTCCCGGTGACGGCCTCGACCACGCCGGTGCAGCCGGCCACCGCCCACTTGGCAAAAGCATCGATTTGCCAGTCACGCAGGTCAAGGCCATCCAGCGGGGCGGCGGTGTCACCCGGGGCTGCGGCGGCAGATGCCTGGACCGGGGAAGGGGCGTCAGGGTCCACCGACCACATCTGCCGGCCCAGAATTTCGGTGCGATGAAAGCGCCCGTCGCGGACCAACGCCTTCTCGATTGCGCTCCGGGAGACCCCCTTTCCGCCCGTTGCTTTGACTGCCTTGACCAGCCGAGGCAATGGCAGGCCATCGTCGTGGTCGGCCAGAACCTGGGCGGCAACATCGGCAACAGAACTCATGACTCGCAACCTAGTTCACCGGTGTGACATCACCGCTTGGCAAGGTGGTGTCCTGTTCCAAGCTGATGTTTAGGCCCAAACTGGTGCCCTGGCCCGTGAAAGTGACTCCGAAGGTAGGAGTAACAGGGCGTCATGGGTCACGTTGAAGGTGAATACGCAGGTCAGCGGTCTACCACCTGTATCTACCGAGTCAATTTCAACGGTTTGGCGAGTCAATTTCGCGGTGCGAGTGGACGCTTGAAATGCGGTGAGTTTTGCGGATCGTCGAACACTGACGCGGGCCCGGTGGCGGGCAGCCTGGTGGTCGTCACGACAGCGGCGCCGATCGCGACGGCGGCCGCCCCGATGATCCAGCCGACCGCGATGCTCGTCGCGCCTGCGATCCGCGCGACGAAGAGTGACGCGACGACATTGCCAAGTTGGGCCGCTAGCGAATCGACGCTGATCATCGTGGCCCGCCGTGATGATGGCACCCACTCGTGTAACAATTCTTGGCGAAGCACGCTGGATGCGGTCAACAGGCAGTAAAAGGCCAACATCGCCATAGCTAGCAGCCAGGGGGTTGGCGAGGCCGCCAGGCCCAGCATGCTGAGGCTGGCTGACAGCAGCAGAACTCCAGCGGCTGGTCCCATGCGATGGGCGACCGAGTTTGGCAGCCGCTGTGCCAGTCCAGCGCCGACAGCTTGAGCAAGCATGTAGCCCGCCACGACCAGCCCCGAAACCCTGGCTGCTTGGGTCGTGCCACCGAGCAGTTCTGCAAGACGAGGCTGCCATAGCAACTCGATGGTGACGGCGCCGATCGCCACCATGAGCGCAGCCACCAGCAGGCGTCGAAGCACGACGGTTGACCTGGCCAGCGCCAATCCGTCCTTGATGACCCTTGGTACATCGCGAACGGCTGCGAGGATTGCTCGGCGGCCGGTGGTGTCTGCCGGCGTGTCCGGTTCGCTGAGCAGGAATGCCATGGTGACAGCAAAGATCACGTTGGTGATGGCCTCGATGGTGATGGGAAGGGCGACCAGTGGGATCCCAGCGATCTGACCCTCCGCAAGGGTGGTGATCGCCGTTGATCCCAGTGCACCGATGGCAAGCGCAAGACCCCCGACGACGCCCGCACGGGACAGATCGGGACGCAACGGCAGATCAGGGTCCGCCACCCGGGCGCGGTCGATGAACCACGCCTCCAGTGGACCGCTGGACAACGCACGACCCACGCCCCCGACAAAAGCCCCGCCCACGTACACGGCAAGACTGTCTCCGAACAGCAGGACAACATCGAACACGATGAACAGCACGGCCGCGGCGACCAAGACGGGCCGTCTGCCAAGCGCATCGGCAAGACCCCCGGTCGGCAATTCCATGCTCGCGGTGGTCGCACCATAGACCGCAAATACGACACCGACGCCGGCCAAGTCAAGCCCGCCTTCGGTCAGGACCAAAACCAGTACGGGTACCGTCAGTCCCGGCCCGAACCAACGGAGGAAGGTTCCGATCAAAAACGTTCGCCTTAGGAGCCGCACCTCCGGGTTCACTGGTTGACCTCCGTTGGTCCCTCGCCCGTGCCAAGGACCTTGGCCAGGTCGGCAACCGGAATGACGGATTGAAACCACATCACCGTTTCTGCGCCGTCGGGCGTTGGTTCTTCGTTGTCACGCCGAGCCAACGACGTGGTCAACCATGGTTCGAGTATCTCGAATACCCAGCGTTTCGCTTCCTCCAACTCCGCAGGAGTGAGGCAAAACAGCAGCTGGGTGTATCCCGCGGCGTGGCGCCACTCCGCCGACCAGTCCGGTCGGGTGGACTCGAAATCTGCTTCGGCACGACTGCGAAGGGCGTACCAATGGGCGCGTGCCACGTCCACCAGGGCCGATGTTGCTGCGTCGACGGCCACGACGTCGGCATCCCACGACGTCAGGTCGTGTGCTGTCCGCCACCAGCGATCCCTTCCTGTTCCCAGTTCGGAGTCTTCGGTGATGAACCCCGCGTCGGCCAACGCCCGCAGGTGGTAGCTGGCAAGGCCAGAGGACACCTCAAGTCGATCGGCGAGCCGGGTCGCGGTTGAAGGACCCTCTGCCCGTAACAAGCCGAGAAGGTTGATCCTCAGCGGGTGGGCCATAGCTCGAAACGCCGCTGGACCGGGGGTCACTCGAGTAACCATCGTGTGAAGTTAACTTGCGCAAGGATTTATTTGCAAAATTATCCTTGCAGTTGCCATAATGCACCGACAAAGGACGTAGCTGCGGAGCCCTGACAGGATGGGACCATGGCTTCCACCTCAACGATGATGCCCCTCGGTGCGCCCGCCCCCGACTTCGCGCTCCCTGACGTCCGGACCGGCGACACCGTCCGCCTGAAAGACATGCACGACACCGCGATGCTGGTCATGTTCATCTGCCGGCACTGTCCCTACGTCGTCCATGTCCAGGACGAGTTGGCTCGGCTGGGGCGTGACTACGCCGGCAAGCCCATCGACCTCGTTGCGATCAGCGCAAACGAC
>JBBSNE010000208.1:0-5387 GCA_038232815.1 Euzebyales bacterium
AGGGCGCCGTAGAACGTGTCCACAAGGTTCTTGCTCATCGCCTCACCCTAAGACATTTCCATCATTGATTACTCTGTCTAGGAGGCCGCAAGGCGAAAATTAGTGCGAAACGTTCGGGCGGTTTCGAGCGTGTCCTCTTCACATTGAAAATTGAGCCGGCGTCGGGCTATGTACCAAACGCTTCGCAAACCCTGGGGAGATTCAGATGACACGACAAAGGTCCGTCCGAATGGCTGCACTACTGCTGGTTCTCGCGTTGGCGGCGGGGCTGCCAGCCCAAGCCCAAGAAGATGGGCCATCAACAACCGAACAGTTCGAGGAGGAGTTGCTGAACGAGCTGGCAGCAGCCGGGCTTCACGGGCGGATCGCCACTGACGGATTCAACGATGCGGAAGCCTATGTGGAGTTCGACGGCGGTGAGGTCTTCATCCACACCCATGCGATCGGCGACACAACCCACGGTCGGGCCGCTACCTATAACGGAGCGACTGTCCTGGGCGGGGTCAGCGTCCAGACCGGCACCTGGCAATTGGTGGATGACGAGGAGGGCGACCCGGCTATCTGGCAATTCTTGTGCATCGACAAGAAATACGAGGTCGTCGGGGACGGCGAACTTCCACTCAACTCCGTGGAGGCGTTCATCACGGCCTTCACGACCCACCAGCCATGCGGTGAACCTGACACATCCATTTCTCCACCCGGTGAAATTGTCTTCGATGGCGATCCCAGCACCCTGGACCGCATTGATGCCGACGACCCCATCCGCGCAGCTGTCACCGTGTCAAACCTACGATTCCCCGACGACCACGCCAAAGCCCAGATCGTCCTGGCTCGTGTCGACACCTTCGCCGACGCACTCGCTGGCGCGCCCCTGACCACGACGGCGCCCCTGTTGTTCTCCGACAGCGATCACTTACCCGAGGCAACGCTGCAGGAGATCCAGCGGGTCGCTACCCCCGACGCGACGATCTACCTCCTCGGCGGCGACGCCGCGCTGTCGAGCGAGATCCAGCAGCAACTAACCGATCTTGGCTATCAACCAAAACGACTTGCTGGCCCCTCACGCGTCGAGACATCCGTAGCCATTGCTCGGGCGGTCCCGGTCGACGCGACCTTCCCACTTCCGCCACAGATAGCCATCGCTCGCGCGTACGGGACGGCGGCTGACCTAACCGCGGGATGGGCCGACTCGATCAGCGGTGGCGCCTGGGCAACCCACGTCCCAACCGCAATCGTGCTGACCCCCACCGATAACCTGCACCCAGCTGTTGAAGCCTTCGTCCAAGAGACCCAGCCAACGCGCACCTTCATCTTCGGTGGCGACAAGGCCATCAATCAGTCGGTGGAGGAACAACTTCCGAATCCCGCCAGGCTGGCTGGACCCGAACGAGCCACCACTGCTTCCAACCTGGTCGGGCTGTACGGCAACGATGTCGAACGGTTCATCATCGTCAACGGGTACCGATCAGACGGCTGGACCTTCGGGCTGCTCGCTGCAGGCATCGCCGCAACGGCGCAGGCACCTGTCCTGTACAGCCACACCTATGGCGTCCCGCAACCCACCCTGGACCGGACCGAACCCCGGTCAGGCTCCGCTCTCGACATCCTTCTCCTCGGGGGCGACGACCACCTCAGCACCAAGGTCGCCGAAGAGTTCAAAACCGAGGGATAGATTTGCACCTCACCGTCAGTACGTTGATTCCGGCCCTGGACATCTAGTAGGCGGGCGTGCGGCTTCCCATGTCGGTCAGGGCACCGGCGCTGGATGAGACGGTGACGACGCGAGGGTGCTCAAAGCCTTCCCCGGTTGGCGCCTGATCGGATATCGTGACGACTCCACCACCAGATGGCCTAGGCAGCAATCAGCTTATGCACCCCGAGCCGCCGATCACGGGCGATGACTGCGCGACACTATTGGGCAGTTTGGAGCGGCAGCGCGCCACCTTTGCCTGGAAGTGCGCGGGCGTGGACGCAAGGAGCGGGCGGCTTGAGCGCCGGGAATCGGGGCTTCGGGAATAGGACGCCACGTGTCGTCGGTCGGATCGTAGGTGGCACCGTCGTTGACCGGTTGCTGACCGTCCCAGCCACCCCAGATGAAGAACTCCTTGCCGGTCCACTCCGCCACTGCACCGTCTCGACGGCTGAGGGGCGCCTGGGCCACGTCATGCCACTGAGCCTCGGGACGTTCTTCCGTAACAACTACCGGATCGCCGCCACTCGAGATCGCCTCCATGGTCATCCGCCATGACGCCATTGTCGAGTCGTTCTCCGCACAACAGCTTGCGGTGACCGCAATCAGTTCCTGTCCGGTCCAGACCGCCTCATCGAAACCCATCCGACCGGCCGGAGTGAACGGCGTGAATGTTAGGGTGTCGGTATCAAACAGCGCACCATCCCCGCAATAGTTGCCGATCACCACGCCGTCGGTGATCGCAACCGGGCGGGGGATGTCCTCGCAACTTGTTTTTGGGGGGCGGCAGTTCCATCCAGTCACCGTCGAGATTCCACAGGGCCGCGGGAATCATGGGTACCCCGCTTGAGATCGCAAGCAAGCCAGCGTCGGTCAAAGCGGTGAGATGCGGGCGGGAAAAGTCTACGTATGTTCCGTCCACAGAGAGGAACTGGTCTAGGCGGGGCCCCTGACGCCAATTGCCGGCAGCCTCGCGTGTTGCAACGTCGATCCCAAGGAAATCCTTTTGACCACCGACCGCTGCTTGACCACCTACCGCCACCACGGTCGCTGGGTCGGTTCGTTGATCGACATGAAGTGAGACCGACTCTTGCGGGGACAACGGTGGCTCGTCGACTTTCTCCCAACGGTCGGCCCTGGGGTCGTATGTGGCCATGCCCTCAGTGCCGGTCCAGGTCAGCACACGCTCACCCGCCCACACCGCGTCGCTGTTCAGCAATGTCACGTCGAACGGAGAGTCCGCCCCTGTAGACCAAACGTCGTCGACTGGGTTGTAGGCCACCACCTGTCGAGGGTCCTGTCGACCGCCGAGGAACAGAACCTCCTCACCTGTCCACACCGCAAGATGGTCAGACGTCGACGCGACTGGAGCGGGTGCCATTGTTCTCCAGGACGACGTCGAGGGGTCGAACGCGGCCCCGTCGTTAAATGCCGGACCATTGGTGTCGTACGCTGGCTCGTTGCCCCCCCACACGACCACCTCGTTCCCGGTCCACGTGACGGTGTGCCCGTATCGGGCAGCCAGCGGAACACCCAGTTGATTCTCCCCGTCCATTGTCGGGGGTTCGGTACGGGTCGGGAGTTCGGTGTGCGTCGTAGGTTCGGTCTGCAGTGTGGGTTCGGTGGCCACAGCGGGTGGGTCGCGGGGCCCCTCGCTGCGGTCAACCCTGGTTGGTAGCGAAACGGCGGGCTGGTCCACCAGGCTGATCGACTTGTCGTCCCCAGACGGGCGGGCGAACAAGGCCACGAAAAGCACCGCCAGCAACAACGCGAGGAATTCGGTTGCCATCCGACGTGTGCGACCTGGTGTCACGCCCACTCCTTCCTGCTCCATATCCGGGGGACGCACACGTAGACGTCTGAGCTTTGGCTGTTGTTCAATCCGTGTTTGGGCGGATCGGACCTACAGCTACGATCACCGCGATGACGATGACGGCCACCGACGCTGCTGCCCGGACCGAGCCGTACCGCCGCGAGCTCGTCGGGTACTGCTATCGATTCTTCGGTTCCTACCCAGAGGCTGAGGACGCCGTTCAAGAGACGATGTTGCGGGCCTGGAGGCAGGCGGACACGTTCGCCGGCGACTCGTCCTTACGCACGTGGCTGTACCGGATCGCGACGAACATCTGCCTGGACATGAAGCGCTCGCCGCAGCGACGGGCGTTGCCGATGGACCTCAGCCAACCAGGAACCGTGCCCGACGGCATGCCGGAACTGCCCACCGCACCACCGGAAAGCTGGATCGGACCGATCGCTGATTCTCATCTGCCCGCCCAGCCAGACGATCCAGCCGAGCGCGCCGAGATCCGCGACTCGCTCCGGCTCGCGTTCCTGACGGCTCTGCAGCAGTTGCCGCCGCGGCAACGGGCGGTGCTGTTGCTTCGCGACGTCTTGGCTTGGTCGGCGCAGGAATGCGCGGTGTTGCTTGAGATGAGCGTCCCCGCCGTGAACTCCGCGCTAGCCCGAGCGCGACGGACGATGCACGACCATGACCCCGGGCCAGTACCCCGCCTGACGGATGATCACGAACTGGCCCTGTTGCGCCGCTACACCGACGCCTTTGAGGCCTACGACGTCGATCGGATGGTGGCATTGCTCGCCCACGACGCCGCGTTCACCATGCCGCCGTACCGGTTCTGGATCCGCGGCACGGACCAGATCGAGCGGTGGTGGCGTGGCCCCGGACAGGTATGCCGCGACTCAAAGACGGTCGTTACGGGCGTCAACGGGCTCCCCGCCGCGGGGGTCTATCACCCGGTGTCGGCAAGCCGGTGGGAGCCGTTTGCGGTGCACGTGCTGGAGATGACCCAGGGCCGGATCAGCTCGCTGACCCACTTCATGGGACCAGCCGTCTTCGCCGAGCTGGGCCTACCGAAAGAAATTTCCGAAGACACCGATCAGTTCTGAACGCTCGCCTCGTCCACCCTTTCGACAGGGCGCATCCCGCGCCCCAAACTCTGAAAGGCGTATCAATGACCCGCACCACGACAGCCCACATGTTCTCCGCCGTCAACGGCGTGTCGGAGTCACCCGACCAGTTCCAGTTCGATGCCTTCGGCCAAGCCGAGGGCGAGATGATGGGCGAGGCACTGGCTGGGGTGACCGATGTCGTCATCGGTCGCAAGCTGTGGCAGGAATGGTCTGAGTACTGGCAGTCCGCGGACGCCGACGACCCGTTTGGTGGCTTCATCAACCCGGTCCGCAAGCATGTCGTGTCCAAGACCCTCAGCGGGGACCTGGGCTGGAACAGCGTGCTGATCGACGGTGACGCCGCCGATTACGTCCGTCGACTCCAGGAACAAGACGGTGGAGGAATCATCGTGGCGGGAGGCATCGAGACCGTTCGCAGCCTGTTCTTGGCCGGCGTGATCGACACGCTGACATTGACCGTCCACCCCGCCATCACCGGCGACGGTCGACGGCTGTTCGACGAGACAGTCCCAACGACCCGGGTGCGACTGATCGACAGCGCGAGCACGCCTGCTGGTAACGCCGTGTTGACCTATGCGCTTCGGGAATGATCCGGCGCCCGTGGACTGTGGAGTTGCAGCCACATCTCACGTTGGGTCGCATCACCACGGGAGGTGACGAACCCGAGTGATTCGTAGAGGTGGATGGCGGCAATATTCGCTTCGGCGACGGTGAGGCCGATCCGGGTGGCGCCGGCCTGTTCGACCTCGTCGATCATCTGATTCAT
>JBBSNE010000209.1:0-5371 GCA_038232815.1 Euzebyales bacterium
AGCGTTCGGCGATACGATCAAACACATCCAATTGACGCTGGTAGCGACCTGGCGGGGGCGGGGGCTCAATCGGCTGGTACACACTCTGAACCGTAGCCCTCGCTTAGCAGTGGCAAGCGTATCTCCTCCCCCAGGCATCTGTGCCATCGGGCCGTGCAGATCGCGATCCGCCAGGTGGGTGACGACCTCTGCCATGACTTGGCCGGACAGCAGCTCTTCTCACGACCGTCCGGTGCAAATCGGCAGGCCCCACCGATCAGTGGCAGGCCGACTGCTGGTCGCCCAGCAGTGGCGGAAGGCCGGGGGTCGGGTCGGACACGTCGACATACAGCGTGCCGTCGTGTGCCAGGGCACGAGCCTGGTCAAGGGATGCTCCCTGACCCGCGATCAATCGTCCCTGCGCCGTCCAGACGTCCCCGGTCGGGGACTCAATACGGCGAGATTGCGGGCAGTACCGGGCGTCGGGGGGCACGGCCACGAAGGCCTGTAACACCCCGCCGCCCCGCAGGATAAGCACCTGGCGACCCTGTACGTCGACGACGCCATCGGTTGATGCATCGATGGCCGACAGGGGACCGGCCGGCACATACGGAGCCCCCGGCGGACCCTGCGAGGACCACACCAGGGGAATGATCACCAGCAGGATCAACGCCCCCGCCACCCCGGCGGCGATCGGCCAGTGCAGACCCATCTGCTGGCGCAGGACGATCTTGCGCGCACGTTTGGCGGCCCGGGGCGGCAAATAGCCGCCGGGGCCGAACTCAGTGCTGTTGCGGTCGGGCACCACCGCACAGGGTGCCATCTGCCCCGGTCCGGCGTTGTCGGTGTGATAAGACCCCGGCGGTTGGGTTAGGGTCCACGGCTGACGCGACCAGAAGAAAAGGATTCCCACGTGGACTTGATGGAGTTCCAGGGCAAGGACGTCTTTCGCACCCATGACATCCCCACCGCCCCCCAGGGACAGATTGCCACCACCCCCGAACAGGCCCATGCGACCGCCGCCGAGTTGGGTGGTGCGGTCATGGTGAAGGCCCAGGTCCTGACCGGGGGGAGAGGCAAGGCCGGGGGGGTCAAGTTCTGTGCCGACGCCGACGCGGCCAAACAGGCCGCCACCGACATCCTGGGCCTTGACATCAAGGGCCACACCGTCCACAAGGTGTTGGTCGAACCCGCCAGCGACATAGCCGAGGAGTACTACCTGTCGGTCCTGCACGACCGGGTCAGCAAGGGGTACAAGGTCATCTGCTCAGTCGAAGGGGGTGTGGAGATCGAAGAGGTCAACCGCACCCAACCCGACAAGGTGGCGAAGTTCGACATCAACCCCGAAACCGGGATGACCGATGAGCTGGCGAACCAGATCCTTGACTCCGGGGCCATGCCGACCGACACGCGCGACCAGCAGGTCAACCTGTTGAAGAAGTTGTACGACGGTTTTGTGGCCAGCGACGCCACGCTGTTCGAGATCAACCCCCTGGTCAAGACCACCGACGGGCAGATCGTGGCCTTGGACTCAAAGGTCAGCATCGATGACAACGCGCTGTTTCGTCATCCCGACCTGGCCGATCTGGAAGGGCCGGTCCCAGACGACGCGCGCACCGGAGACGACCTGGAAGCACGTGCCAAGGACATGGACCTGCAATACGTCAAGTTGGACGGTGACGTCGGCATCCTCGGTAACGGGGCGGGCCTGGTCATGTCGACGTTGGACGTCGTCGCGCAAGCCGGCGGCAAGGCGGCAAATTTCTTGGACATCGGTGGGGGCGCAGATGCGGACACGATGGCCCAATCGCTGTCGTTGGTCCTCAGTGACCCTCACGTCAAGAGCGTGCTGATCAACATCTTCGGCGGTATCACCCAGTGTGACCTGGTGGCGCAAGGGGCCCTCGGCGCACTCGAGAAGTTGGGAGAAGTCGAACAGCAGCTGGTCATCCGTCTGGATGGCACCAACGCCGAGCAGGGACGACAGATCTTGGAACAGGCCGACCATCCGAACATCATTGCGGCCAGCGAAATGCTTGACGGTGCGCAGAAGGCTGTCGCACTGGCACAAGAGGCTGCGGCCTAGGCCGCGGAGGACCACATGAGCATCATCATCGACAACTCCACCAAGGTCGTCATCCAAGGCACCGGCGGCCAGGGAACCTTTCACGGTAAACGCAACCAGGACTACGGCACCGATGTCGTCGCCGGTACCCACCCCAAGAAGGGGGGCACGACCTGGGAATTGTTGGACGTGCCCATCCTTTCCACCGTTGCTGAGGCGGTCAAGGACCTGGGCGCCAACACCTCGATGATCATGGTTCCGGCGCCGTTCACCAAAGACGCCATCTTGGAGGCCTACGAAGCCGGCATCGACGTCATCATCGCCATCACCGAGGGCGTACCTGTCCATGACATGGCCCAGGTCTACAACACCCTGTATCAGCGCCAAGACGGCGGCAGCTACGACATGTCGGGTGGTCCGATCCTGATCGGACCGAACTGCCCGGGTGTGATCAGCCCCGGCAAGTCCAACGTCGGCATCATCCCCGGGGAGATAACCAAGCCCGGCAACGTCGGTCTGGTCAGCCGGTCCGGCACGCTGACCTACCAGATCATGCACGAGCTGCATCTGGCCGGTATCGGCATCTCCACCTGTGTCGGTATCGGAGGTGATCCCATCATCGGGTCCAACTTCATGGACATCATCCCGAAGTTTGCTGAGGATCCCGAGACCGAGGCCATCGTGTTCGTGGGTGAGATCGGCGGGACCGAGGAGCAAAAAGTCGGTCAATGGATCGCCGACAACATTCCTGACACGCCAGTGGCGGCATACGTGGCTGGCTTTGAAGCCCCTCCCGGAAAGCAGATGGGCCATGCCGGCGCCATCGTCAAAGAAGGTTCGGAGGGCGGCGAAACCGCTGCGGATAAGAAGAAGGCCCTTGAGGGCATGGGTATCGCCGTCGGTATCAACCCCAGTGAGACGGCCCAGCTGATGATTCAACGCCTGGGCAAGTAGGCACTCAGCTCTTTACGCAGCCTTGGCCATCTGAACGAGCGCAGCAGGCCGTACTCGCTACGTTGGGCCGGGTGGCCTTACCTGAAGACAACTCCAACACCTCTGACGACACGACCGATTCCGAGGTAGCCCCGCCCCCCGACACCAACGACGCCGGGGGGAGGCCTGTACTCCCCGACAGCGAGGACACGACGTCGGTCGCAGGATCCGACCCCGACCACTCGGCAGACGATCCTGATGTCGTCGGGGACGAAGCGGCTGATCCTGTGGAGGAGTCGGAGTCACCGGATCCCGCCGTCGCCGAGGACGATGCGGCTGATCCTGTGGAAGAGGCGCCGTCACCGGATCCCGCCGTCGCCGAGGACGATGCGGCTGATCCTGTGGAAGAGGCGCCGTCACCGGATCCCGACGTTGCCGGGGACGGAGCGGCTGGCCCCGTGGAGGAGGCGCCGTCACCGGATCCCGACGTTGCCGGGGACGGCAGCGACGATCCACATCATGTCGCGTCCGGTCCCGACGACGTGGATGGGCCGGAGCCTGTCGTCGTAGGAGTCGACGGTCTGGACGGACCGGGACACGACGGCGTTCCCCGAGCTGATGAGGTGTTGATGCCGGACATCACCGCCCCGATTGATCCCCAGGAACCGGGGACCGACACCCACACCGGGCACGATCACCAGCCAGACGCGACCGCAGGACGGACCGATCGTGACGGTCCTTCGTCCAAGGCGCCGATTCTGATCGGCGTCGTGTTGTTGGTATTGGCAGGACTGGCGGTGGCCATTTTCCTCTTGGCAGGGGGTTCAGGGGATCCTGCATACACCGTCTATCAGGACTCGGTGTCGCGTGATCAGCTCCAAGAGCGGCTGGACGGTCTGGTGGATGAGGAATTGCTGACGGTCGTCGGGGACATCGAAAACGCGTCCCCGGAACAGAAGGGTCAATTGGCACGCCCGATCAGCACCCTCATCACCGAAGACGTGATGACCAAGGCCGCCGCCGACGAAGAACTGTCGGTGACCGAAGAGGACATCGATGACCAGATCACCGAGATCGTCGACCAAAGCTTTGGTGGCGACCGTGAGGCGTTTGACCAAGCGATCGAAGGACGCGGCGCGACGTTGACCGAGGTCCGGACACAGTTTCGGACTGCACTGCTGGCCGAAGCGTTGATCGAAACCGACGAATCGTCAGATCCTGCGGATGACGCGGCCGTCCAAGAATTCTACGACGCCCAATTCGCTGAACCCGTCGTCGCACATGTGCTGACCGAAACCGAGGAACAGGCCCAGCAGGCTCGTGACCGTATTGAGGGTGGGGAGGAATTCGGAACCGTCGCCCAAGAGCTCAGCATTGACCCCGGTAGCGGTCAGCAAGGCGGACGTCTGGGGCCGTTGGTGGAAGGCCAGTTCGTCGCGGAGTTCGAAGCGGCGGCGCAGGAACTGGCGATAGGCGAACTGAGCCAGCCCGTCGAAACCGAGTTCGGCTATCACATCATCACCTTGGAGGCCCCGCCCGAACTGGACGAGGTGCGAGACGCCATCGTGCAGCAGTTGGAGCAAAACGATCAGGCGGAAAAGTTCGCGGCCCTGGGCGAGCGGCTGGATGAGGAGGCAGAGGTCACCGTCGACCCGGCCTTCGGCAACTGGACCGGACTGGCCGAGGGCGGCCTGGTCGTGGAGGAGTTGAGCCCCCCGGCGGGCGCACCGGAGGACGCGCCGACCGAATAGGCATCAATCCCTGATCGCCGGGCCCATTCGGGCCCGCTATCGTTGACCGGCTGTGAACTCACCGCCGGAAGGTACCGATGTCAGGCTGCTGATCGGGTATCTGCGGCCAGAACGCCCCGCCCTTGTGCTGCTTTCAGCGGTGCTGCTGGTGGCGATGTTGCTGCCCGTCGCCGGCCCCATCCTGTTGGGCGGGGTGGTCGATGACGCCTTGGCGGGCCGCGGGACCAAGGTCCTGATAGCCGGCGCGGGGGCGTTCTTGGCGATCACCCTCGTGGCTGACGCGTTGCAGTTGTTCATCACCTACGCCGCGGTCCGTCTGGCATGGCGCATCGGCAACCGGCTGCGACAAGACCTGGCACGACACGCCCTGGGGTTAGACCTCACCTGGCACGGTGGTCACAGTCCCGGCCTGCTGATCGAGCGCATCGATGGGGATGTCGAGGCAATTGTCCGCTTTTCTTCAACCGCGGTGCTGAACCTGTTGGGCAATGCGGTTCTGCTTGCCGGCACGTTGGTGGCGGCGTTCGTCATCGAGTGGCGGGCAGGGCTGTTGATCGGCGTGGTTGCTGCGGCGGCGGTCGCGGTGATGCGGCGGTTGCGTCGGGCCGCCGTCGGAGCGTTCGACGCCGAACGTGAAGTGCAG
>JBBSNE010000210.1:0-5370 GCA_038232815.1 Euzebyales bacterium
GCGGATGTGCCGGCCGCCGTCATAGGAGAGGTCGGCGCGGCAGGGGCGGGGCGTATCAGTGTGGGTTGATGCTGGGTACCGTTGCGGTCGATGACCACCGTGCCCATCCAGGGGTCGCTTGATCTGCCGGCGGCGATCCGCGACCAGATGCTGGACCACGCGCGTTCAGACGTGCCGTATGAAACCTGTGGGCTGTTGGGGTCCGATGGGCAGGGCCAGGTTCGCGGGCACTGGCCCGTGGCCAACGTCGACCGGTCCATGACCTGGTTTCGGATGGACCCCCAGGATCAGCTTCGTGCCATGAAAGCGATGGACGCCGAGGACCTGGAGTGGTCCGGAATCTGGCACTGCCATACCCACACCGAGGCCTTTCCGTCTGACACCGACATCGAGCAGTCAAAGTACTGGCCCGGCATCGTGACGGTCATCGTCAGCCTTCAGGATCCCGATCCGATCATCCGGGCCTATGACATCACTGACGGGCAGGTCAACGAACGGGTTCTCACTGTTGATGGGAAGGACGTGGCCGGTAGCGGTGTTTAGCCTGGTAACCCAGCTACGCCACCACGTTTGAAAGGTCGTCCAGGTCATGGCCGTCACGGTCCGAATCCCCACCGTTTTGCGTAAGCACACCGACGGTCAAGCCACGGTGGAGGGCACCGGCGGCACGGTCACCGAACTCTTTGATGACCTGGCGGGCCGGCATGAGGGGTTGACGCAGGCCATCACCGATGACGAGGGGGGCCTGGCCGGTTTCATCAACGTCTACCTGAACGATGAGGACATCCGCTTTCTGGACGGGCCCCGGACCGAGGTGCGCGACGGGGATGAGTTGGCGCTTCTCCCGGC
Source organism: Euzebyales bacterium (assembly GCA_038232815.1). Classification (GTDB taxonomy): domain Bacteria; phylum Actinomycetota; class Nitriliruptoria; order Euzebyales; family Euzebyaceae; genus Euzebya. The sequence continues at coordinate 850 of JBBSNE010000210.1, forward strand.
CGTCGCTGGCGGGAGCCGGCGCGGTGTTATGGCCGGAGGAAGTGGCTGACCGATCATGTTGGCTCGCGACATCGTCGATGCCATCGGACGGACCCCGCTGGTCCTGCTGGGACGTCTGTCGCCGCCGGGATATGAGATCTATCTCAAACTTGAGGGGCACAACCCGACCGGATCGATCAAGGACCGCGTTGCGAAGTATCTGATCGATGCAGCCGAGAGGGCAGGTCTGTTGCACCCGGGCGCACGGATCCTTGAGCCCACGAGCGGCAACACCGGCATTGCCCTTGCCGCCATCTGCGCGCCGCGGGGCTACAAGCTGACCTGTGTGATGCCGGAGAACACCTCTGAAGAACGAACTCAGATCCTGGCCCTGTACGGCGTCGACATCGTCTATTCACCCGCCACGGAGGGGTCCAACGGATCGGTCCGGGTTGCACGAGAGATGGCGGCTGCCGATACGGGCGTGTTCATGCCGTTCCAGTACGCCAACCCGGCCAATCCACAGGCGCACTTTGAGACCACCGGCCCCGAAATCCTGGCTGACCTGCCGGATCTGTCCGCCTTCGTCGCGGGGTTGGGGACCGGCGGGACCGTGACGGGTGTGGGGCGTCGTCTGAAGGCACACGACCCGGACATCAAGGTCTTTGCTGCCGAGCCTGAATACGGCGATCTGGTCTACGGCCTGCGCAATCTTGATGAGGGGTACGTGCCGGAGGTGTTGGACCAGTCGGTCCTGGACGGCCGGATCAAGGTCGATTCGTTGAAGGCCCTGACCGCCACGCGTGCCCTGGCCGCGCAGGAGGGCATCTTTGCCGGGGTGTCAACCGGCGCCTCGCTTGCCGTTGCGCTGCGTGTCTGTGATCCACGCCGCCTACCCCAGGGGTCCAAGGTCGTGGCCGTCAGCCCCGACGGCGGGTGGAAGTACCTGTCGACCGGTGCGTATTCCGCCGGGGATCCAGAGGAGATCGCCCGGGGGCTGTCCACAACCCTGTGGGCCTGAGGCCCCAACACCCCCGGCACTGTGTCGGATCGTGCCGTAACGGGGGAGGACGATCCGACTCACCCCAAGGGGGCGGACCCCTCCTGGACCACCCCAGCCAAGTGGGGTTTGCCATCGGTCCCGCGGACGCCGAACGCCCATCCCTCCGGCCGACGCTTTGTGGCGTATTCCACGGTGGAGGGAAGGAACAACGGCAACTTGAACGCCACATCGACCTGACAGTTCGCGGCCAGTTCACCCTGTAACGCCGCCAGACACCGCGCCTTGGTCCACATCCCGTGCGCGATCGCGCGGGGGAACCCGAACGCCTTCGCGGTTGGACCCGACAGGTGGATCGGGTTGCGATCCCCCGACACCCGAGCGTAGCGACGACCGATGTCGCCCCGGACTCTCCACCGTGACGTCAACGGCAGTGCGGCGACATCGACTGACTCCGTACCACTCTCCTGTGGTTCTGCCCGTGACCCCTCCCGGTCATCGATGGTCCGGTCATCCATGCGGCTACCGGCGCCACGCGCCAGGTAGGTGCTGACCGATTGCCAGACCACCTCGCCAGCGGCGGTCACCGTGACGACGTTGTCCAGCTGCTGACCCTTGGGGTGAGGTCGTAGATTCGTCATACCGGCCGTTACACCGACCTGTTCGTTCAGGGCGAGGGGCCGGCGACGGGTGATGTGATTGGCGATGTGCACCAATCCCATCAGCCCGAACGGGAAGTCGGGCCGGGTCATCAGCATCACCGACAACGGAAACCCGAGCATGTGGGGGTACGTCACGGGAACGTCGTTGCCCAACGAAAACCCGCAGACGTCGGCGTACGCAGCGACATGATCAGGATCAATGGCCACGTCGCGGACTCGTACGCCGGTCTTGGGCAACGCCACCCCGAACGCGTCGTCCCCTCTGCCGGGCAACGGAAAAGCGTTGACCGCAGCCTTGGCCAGCAACGGTGTCAGACTGGGCAACTTGTCCAGCATGATCAGGGTGCCGGCATCGGTCAGTGTCGACTTGCGCGGGGTCGGCATCCTTACGCGCCCAGCAAATTCTGGCCGCACACCCGCAGGGTGGTCCCGTTGATCCAGGCGGCGTCGGATCCGGCGAAGAATCCGATGGTCTCGGCCACATCCACCGGCAGCCCACCCTGGGACAGGCTGTTCAGCCGCCGGCCCATCTCGCGGGTGGCGAGGGGAATCTTGTCCGTCATGTCGGTCTCGATGAAGCCAGGCGCCACGGCGTTGATCGTGCCGCCGATGTTGACCAGGCTGTCAGCCAGGGCCTGGACATGACCGATGACCCCGGCCTTGGATGCGGCGTAGTTCGTCTGACCCTTGTTGCCGGCGATGCCTGACATCGACGAGACGCACACGATTCGCGCGCCCACCTTCAGGGCACCGGATTCAACCAGCGCAGCGTCGAAGCGTTCGATCGCCTGCAGGTTGACCGCGATCACCATGTCCCACTGCTTCGCCTCCATCCCAGCCATGGTCTTGTCGCGGGTGATGCCGGCGTTGTGCACCATGATGTCCAGGCCCTCGTGGCGCTCTCGGACATGCTCGATCAGCGTGGCTGGCGCATCCTCGGCAGTGATGTCCAGCTGCAACGTCGAACCACCGATGTCATTGGCGACACGTGACAGGCTGTCGCCGGCTGAAGGAAGGTCCAAGCACACCACCTCGGCACCATCGCGGGCAAGCGTGCGGGCAATCGATTCCCCGATGCCCTGTGCCGCCCCCGTGACGACCGCGATCTTCCCGGCATGTGGTCTGGTCGGATCGCCGGGCGCTACCGGTGGGTGATCTGTCGGCGGCCCGACGGTGATGCGCTGTCCGGACACGAACGCCGACTTGGCAGAGGACAGGAACCGCAACGGGGCGCCAAGACCCGCCTCGGCCCCGGGGGCCACCTCGATCAGGTTGGCCGTCCCGCCGGCACGCAGTTCTTTGGCCAATGAGCGGAGGAACCCCTCCAGGCTTCGCTGTGCCGTGTGCTCGGCGGCGTTGTCCATTGCGGTCGGCACGGTCCCCATAAGCACCACGCGGGCGTTGGCACCCAGACGACGAATCGTGGTGTGGAAGAAGCTGTGCAGCTGCTCCAGTTCCCCGGAGTCCTTCAGGCCCGTGGCATCAAAGATCAGCGCGGCGTACCGCGGGGTCGCCTCTGCAGGGGCGAGTTCGGTGTGCACCTCGACCCCGGCATCAGTCAGCACCGTGGTGGCGGTGTCGCCCAGGCGGCCCGTGCCACCGATCAGTGCCGGCCCCTCCAACAGGGGTTGTCCGGGTTCGTGACGCTGCAACTCCGCCGGTTTGGGCAACCCGAGCAGGTCGGCCAGTCGTTCCCCGACCTGAGAGTTGACAAATTGGCTGTACCGGTCTGACATGCGTGAGGGCCTTTCAGCAGGACCTGCCTCTTGTGGGCAGGTTCGTGAGGATGGTGCGCAGAGGGCTCAGCGCTGCAGGATCGCAACCAGGCCGTTGCCGCCCGCGGCGCAGACGCTGATCAGTGCCCGGCCGCCGTGCTCCCAGTCATCGCGTTCGCTGAGCAACTTCGCCGCGGTGGCAACGATCCGTGCCCCCGTTGCGGCGAAGGGATGACCGGTGGCCAGTGAGGAACCGGCCACGTTCAGCTTGGTCTGATCAATCGAACCCAGCGGCGCATCAAGACCCAGGCGTTCGGTGCTGAACTCTTTGTCCTCCCACGCAGCCAAAGTTGACAACACCGTGGCGGCGAACGCCTCGTGGATCTCATAGAGGTCGAAGTCCTGCAGACGCAGACCATTGCGTTCCAGCATTCGCGGCACCGCATACACCGGGGCCATCAGCAAGCCGTCGTGGCCATGGACATAGTCGACCGCAGCAGACTCGGCGTCCATAAACGTGGCCAACACCGGTAGGTCTTGGGATTCAGCCCAATCGCGTGTGGACAGGAGTACGGCGGCCGCGCCATCGGTCAGGGCGGTGGAGTTGGCCGCGGTCATCGTCCCCGTCTGCGGCTCACCGAAAACGGGTTTCAGCTTCGACAACTTCTCCATCGATGTGTCGGGCCGCATGTTGTTGTCTCGCGACAGACCCAGATAGGGCGTCACCAAGTCGTCGAAGAACCCGCGCTCGTAGGCGGCGGCCAGATTCTGGTGGCTCTTGACCGTCAACTCATCCTGTGCGTGGCGGGTTATGTCCCACTTCTTGGTGGTCACCGCCTGGTGCTCTCCCATCGACATCCCCGTGCGCACCTCTTGGTTCCGAGGAATCTCGGGCACCAATTGGCCGGGACGCAACGAGCCCAACAGCTTGACATAATCCATGGGCCCTGTCGCACGAGTGGCTTGCATCATGACGTTGCGCAGGCCCTCGTTGACGGCGACCGGGGCGTCAGAGGTGGAATCGACACCGCAGCCGATGCCAGACTCGATTTGGCCCAAACGAATCTTGTTGGTTACGGCGATCACCGCTTCCAACGAGGTATCGCACGCCTTTTGGATGTCAAAAGCTGGTGTCGCGGCTGACAGGGCACTTCCCAGCACCGCC
>JBBSNE010000211.1:0-5349 GCA_038232815.1 Euzebyales bacterium
CGTGCGATCAGCTGTAAGAGCAGGTCAAAGGGCCCCTCGAATGCCGGGACAGAGACGTGATACGTGGTTGACATGGGTCATCGGAGTGTATCCAAGACGCCCTGTGAACCGGACTAGGCAACACGGCAGCACAGAGGTGCTTCTGACTACAAGATCTTGAGGACCGCAGCGGCAGGATCCGTTGCCCCCGTCCGCCCGTCGTTGTCGATCGTGATCACATCCCGCAACACAGCGTCGACCTGGTCAGCCACAGAGCGGGTCCGGGCGTGCACCCGGGCCAGTGGCGTGCCGACCCGGACCTGATCGCCCTCGGCGACCAGGAGGTCGATGCCGACCGCCGGGTCGACGTCGTCACCGGAATGCGTCCGGCCTGCGCCAAGGCTCATGGACAGCAGGCCGATGCGGCGGGCGGGGATGCGCCGGATCACTCCCCCGGTGTCCGCCGTCGTCTCCGTGGTCACCGGAGCGGTCGGCAGCACCTCTCGGGGCCGCTCACACACTGCCGGATCACCGCCCTGGGCCTGGATCATGGCACGAAGGCGCCCCAGCGCCGATCCATCGCGCCACAACCCCTCTAGCCGCTGACGCGCGTCGCCGTCGTCAAGGTCCATCGACTCCGCCAACGCCAAACTGGCCAGGGTCAGGCAGACTTCGGCGAAACGGCCTTGTGGCGGTCGTTGCAAGGCCTCGACCACCTCGGCGACCTCCAGGGCGTTACCGATTCCCCCGCCCAGAGGGGTGTCCATGTCTGAGACGATCGCCCGGGTCTTCCTGCCGGCATCGGTCCCGATCTGGACACACAACCGGGCCAGTTCCTCGGCCTGCGCAGCAGTGGTCATGAACGCCCCGTCCCCGGCCTTGACATCCAACACGATCGTTTGGGCCCCGCTGGCCAACTTCTTGGACATGACCGAGGAGGCGATCAGCGCCATCGACGGGACGGTGCCGGTGACGTCGCGCAGCGCGTACAACGCCTTGTCTGCAGGGACCAGATCCGCCGTCTGAGCGGCCACGACGCAGCCGACGTCCTGGGCGATCTCCATGATGCGGTCCTGGGGCAATGACACCGTCATGCCCGGGATCGATTCCAGCTTGTCCAGGGTTCCGCCGGTATGGCCCAGACCTCGCCCGCTCAGCTTTACCACCTGGACGCCGGCGGCGGCGAGAAGGGGTGCCACCACCAGCGTCGTGCCGTCCCCGACACCGCCGGTGGAATGCTTGTCGGCGGTGGGACCGTCCAATGCGGACAGGTCCAGTTGATCGCCGGATTCGAGCAAAACGTTGGTCAACGACAGGGCCTCGGCACGGCTGAAGCCCTGCAACATCCCCGCCATCAGAAGTGCCGCCATCTGCCCCTCCTGGACCGTGCCGTCCTGGGCCAGATATCCGCTGATGAACGCCCGGTACTCCTCTGTCTGCAGGTCGCCCCCGTCACGCTTGCGTTCGATCAGTTCGACGGGATTGAGGGTGGCGCTCATCGGTTGAATCCTTGCATGAGCGCTCAGGTTGCGCTGGCACTGGCTTCGGCGTCGGCCATGGTTGCCCTGGGATGAGCCCGGTCGTACAGCGCCCTCATCCGTGCTTGGGAGGTGTGGGTGTAGACCTGCGTGGTGTTCACACTCGCATGCCCCAACAATTCCTGAACCACACGGATGTCGGCCCCACCCTCGACCAGATGGGTGGCAAATGAATGCCGCAGCGTGTGCGGACTGACCGTGTCACCCAGTCCGGCGGCCTCGGCCCGGCGTTTGACGATCTTCCAGCCGCCCTGCCGGCTGAGCCGCCCACCCCTGCTGTTGCAGAACAGTGCCGGCCCCACCGGATCAAACGACGGTCGACCACTTCCAAGCCAACGACTGATCGCACGTGCCGCCATACGTCCGACAGGAACGATGCGTTCACGAGAACCCTTGCCGAAACAGCGAACCGTCAAATCGATCAAGTCGACGTCGTCGATGTCCAATGCAATCAGTTCGCTGATGCGCAAACCTGCGGAGTACAACATCTCAAGCATGGCCAGGTCACGTAGATCGACAGGCGACTCGTCCGTTGGTGGGGTCAACAGCGTGTCCACCTGCGCCTGACTGAGTGTGTCCGGCAGCGTTCTCCCTGGCTTGGGCGAGGCCAATTCCCCGGATGTGTCCACCTCGCTGATGCCGTCGCGAACCAGATGCCGGTGTAGTCCCCGTACCGCAACCAGTGTCCGGGCGATGGAGGACTTCGCGTAGGGCTTGCCCCGGGCAGTCCGCTGCCCTCGCAGCCACGCGGCAAAGCCGGTCACCTGAGTCGCATCCGCCTCGGTGGGAGAGGAGATTTGGGACAGTTCAAGATAGGTCCCATACAGCGTCAGGTCACGGCGGTATGCGGACAGGCTGTGATCGGACAGTCCGCGTTCGACTGCCAGATAATCCAGATAGGCCTCAGCGTGCGGGGGAAGACTGCTTGACATAATGCAATCAAGCGTAGCTACAAGCGTCGCGTGTCAGCCACGGCCAGAAGGCCGATGACCGTCTTTGAGTCAACAATCTGTCCATCGCGGACCATCTGCAGGGCCTCGCTCAGCGGCATGCGGATCACCTCCATGTCCGCTTCCTCATGCTCCAACTCGAAATCCCCTGGTCGGGGTGCCGACACCAGATCGGTCGCCAGGTAGACCGTGGTTCGTTCCGTCGTCCAACCGGCGGAATTGGTGTACTGCAGTAGTGGCGTCAACGTCTGGGCCCTCAACTCCACCTCCTCGGCAAGTTCGCGTTGCATGGCCTGATCCGCTGGTTCGCCGTCGACGTCGAGTTTGCCGGCCGGCAGTTCAAGGAAATGGTCGCGCAGGGCGTGGCGGTAGTGGCGAAGCAGCATCACGTTGTCATCTGAGTCGATGACGACCGCCCCTACGGCAGAGGGATGTTCTGCGATCTCCCGCTTGCTCGTCGTTCCGCCCGGCATCCGCACGTCGTCGACACGAATGGTCGTGAATGACGATTCATAGACGATCTTGCTGTCGACGACGTCGTAGGCGTGGGAAACGGATTCCTCTTGCATCTACAACTCCTAAGACGGTGAGGCCGTCGTGCAGCTCAGCTGAGCATGTGTTCGGGCAACCGGCCCTGCCGTGCCAGCATGCGGTCACGCGCCGCGGCCACAAAGTCCCGAAACAACGGGTGGGGACGGTTGGGACGGGATTTGAACTCGGGGTGTGCCTGCGTGGCGACGAACCACGGATGGCCGGCCAATTCGATCATCTCCACCAGCCGATCGTCCGGTGACAACCCCGACAGCGCCATACCGGCACTTTCCAGTCGTGACCGGTACCGGTTGGCCACTTCGTACCGATGACGGTGCCGCTCGTAGACGAATGGTTCGCCGTAGGCCTTTTCGGCCAGGGTGCCGGGGACCAGACGACAGGGGTACACGCCCAGTCGCATCGTTCCACCGATGTCGGTCACGTCCCGTTGGTCGGCCATCAAGTCGATGACCGGGTCGGGGGTGTCAGCATCGAACTCTGAGGAGTGGGCCTCGGTCAACCCCAAGACGTTGCGCGCGAACTCGACCACGGCAGTCTGCAGGCCCAGGCAGATCCCCAGGTATGGCACCAAGCGTTCCCGGGCATAGCGTGCGGCGTTGATTTTTCCCTCGACCCCGCGGACACCGAAGCCGCCGGGAACAAGGATGCCGTCCAGGCCAGCCAACTGTTCTTCGGCGACCGCCCACTTGGCCAGCGCGTCGGATTGGATCCACTTGATGTTGACGTCGGCCTGATGGTGGATACCCGCGTGGTCGAGGGATTCGACGACTGACAGATACGCGTCAGGCAGCGACACGTACTTGCCGACAAGTCCGATCTCCACGGTCTCCTTGGGATTCTCCAGGCGCTCGACCATGGCGTTCCACTCGGTCATGTCCGGCTCAACCACCGGGTCCAGACGCAGCCGCCGGACGATGAACTGGTCCAGTCCCTCGTCCTGCAGGATTTTGGGTACCGCATAGATCGAATGGGCGTCATGGGCACTGACCACACCGTCCAGGTCGATGTCACTCAACATGGCGATCTTGCGCTTCAACTCCAGTGGGATCGGCCGGTCCGCCCGACAGACCAGCGCATCGGGTTGGATACCGATGGAGCGGAGCTCGCGAACGGAGTGTTGCGCCGGCTTGGTCTTCAGCTCCTTGGTGGGGCCGATGAACGGCACCAGCGCACAGTGGACATAACAAATGTTCTCCCGCCCGACGTCATACCGGATCTGCCGAATGGCCTCCAAGAACGGAAGGCCTTCGATGTCCCCGACCGTGCCGCCCACCTCGGTGATGACGACATCGGCCTCATCAGCGAGTTCCAAGATCCTCTTCTTGATCTCGTTGGTGATGTGGGGCACCACCTGCACGGTCTCTCCCATGTAGTCGCCGTGGCGTTCCTTGGCGATCACCGTCGAGTAGATCTGCCCGGTCGACACACTTGCCTCGCGTGGCAGTTGGACGTCGATGAAGCGCTCGTAGTGACCCAGGTCCAAATCGGTTTCGCCACCATCGTGGGTGACGAACACCTCCCCGTGCTGGAAGGGGTTCATCGTCCCGGGATCGACATTGACGTAGGGGTCCAACTTCTGCATGGTGACGCGCAGGCCGCGGGCCTTCAGCAGCCGACCCAACGATGCGGCGGTGATTCCCTTGCCGAGTGATGACGACACGCCCCCTGTGACAAGGATGTGCTTCGCCATCTGGGCTCCTCCTCGTGGACGACGATGATCGTGCTGATCAACCGTGCCTGGTCGTGGTGGGCCCGGTGAATGTGCGGCCTGGGCAACCGTATCAGGCGCTCGCGCCGCATCAAACCATCCGCGGTCGTCCGTTGTGCCAAGGCACTATTGGGGCGCGAGAACCTCAACGGCTTGAATTGCGGGCTGCACGTGCACCAACGCCGCAGGCAGGGAGAGGGGATTGTACGCCCCGTCGATGACCACCTTGGACTGTATGGTCCCGACGGGCGTGGTCCCGGCGGTCACCGCCTGGCCGACGGCGACCCCCGCTGTGGCCAGACCTCGTATGACCACATACAGGTCGGGTCGGTTCGCAGGGCTGATGGCCACCGCCCAGTTCTGCACACCGTCCTGGTCCTCACCGCTGGTGACCGACGACACCGTTCCCTCCACAGGAGCCACCAACGCGGTCCCTGGTGCGGCCAGGACCGCGGCCATCCCGGTGGCAGGGCGCACCCCTGACAGCGGGGCATGCACCGCGAACGCAGGCCCATCAAAGGTCTGGGCCAAGGTGAAACCGTCAGGGTTGTCGTTTGTGGTCATGGAGCCGAGTGGGGCCAATGGCATGGCTGCAGCATTGTCTGCCTCCATGAACACCACG
>JBBSNE010000212.1:0-5323 GCA_038232815.1 Euzebyales bacterium
CTCGGTCAGGTCGCTCTCGCCCTCCGGGCTTTCGATGATGTCGACCAGTTCGATCAGGGCCATCGGGGCGTTGTCCCCCTTGCGGGGGCCGATCGCAGTGATCCGGGTGTAGCCACCGTTTCGTTCGGCGGCGGCCGGACCGATGTCGGCGAACAACTTGTGGACGACATCTTTGTCCCGGATGACGGTCAAGACCTGGCGCCGGGCGTGCAGGTCTCCGCGCTTGGCGAAGGTGACCATTCGCTCCGCCACCGGCTGCATCGTCTTCGCCTTCGACTTCGTGGTCTTGATGCGGCCGTGCCGGAACAGTTCGGTGGCCAGATTGGCCACGATCATGTTGTGGTGCTTGGGTGACCCGCCGTGGCGGGGGCCCTTCTTGGGCGTTGGCATGAGAAATGACTTTCCGAAATGGTGGGTGTACTGCTAGCCGCTGTAGCCGCCGTAGTCGGCCAGGCTGAGGCCCATGTCGTTGAGCTTGTCCTTGACCTCTTCGATCGACTTCTGGCCGAAGTTGCGGATGTCCAGCAGGTCCTGCTCGGACTTTTGGACCAACTCCCCGACGGTGGCCACCCCTTCACGCTTCAGGCAGTTGTAGGACCGGACGCTCAGGTCCATGTCCTCGATCGGCAGCGCCAGGTTGGGCGACATCGGGCCGGCCTGTTCGGCCGGACCTACACCAAGTGACAACCCGCCGGGGCCGCCCTCTTGGAACCCGCTGAACAACTCGAACAGGTCCATCAGCGTCTCCCCGGCGGAGGACAGGGCCTCTGACGGCGTCACCGATCCGTTGGTCTCGACGTCAAGAATCAACTTGTCGTAGTTGGTCATCTGCTCGACACGGGTGGCCTCGACGCGATAGGTGACGCGGCTGACCGGCGAGTAGATGGAGTCCACCGGGATGACCCCGATAGGGGTCTCTGCCTTTTTGTTGCGCTCGGCGGTGACATAGCCGCGACCCCGCTCGACGGTCAGGTACATCTCGACCCGCCCCTTGCGGTTCAGCGTCGCGATGTGAAGGTCGCGGTTCAAGATCTCGACCTCAGACGGGGCGGTGATGAAGTCGGCCGTGATCTCACCTGGCCCTTCACCACCCAAAAAGATTTCGACCGGCTCGTCGGAGTGACAGCGCAGAACCAGTTCTTTGAGGTTCAACACGATGTCGGTGACGTCCTCTTTGACCCCCTCGACGGAGGAGAATTCGTGGAGGACCCCTTCGATACGCACGCTTGTCACGGCCGCGCCGGGGATGCTTGACAGCAGGGTCCGTCGCAGGCTGTTGCCAAGGGTGTAGCCGAAGCCGGGCTCGAGCGGGTCAATGGTGAACTCAGAGCGCAAACCGTCGATCTTGACGTCTTCGACGATCGTGGGGCGCTGAACGATCAACACGATGGTGGTCGCCTCCTGGTGGCGTATGGGTGATGTGTGATTCGAGGTGGACGATAGGTGTGGTTCACGGGGCGGAGCTCCCGTGACCGGTCAACCGCGCGAAGCGCTTGGTTGTCCGGAACAAACGAAACGGCGCCGAAGGCGCTCAATGCAGTTGTCAGGCGAAGCCTGCTATTTGGAGTACAGCTCGACGATCAGCTGTTCCTGGACGGGCACGTCGATCTGGTCTCGGGTGGGCGCAGAAAGAACACTGATCTGACGCTTGTCCTGATCCAATGACACCCAGCCGGGCTGGTTGCGGTTGCCCAGCAACTCGAGCGCGCCGATGACGGGAACAATCTGACGGGAACGATCCCGCAAGGTGATGACGTCGCCGGGCCGTACGTCATAGGAGGGGATGTTGACGGTGCGGCCGTTGACCTTGAAGTGCTTGTGGTTGACCATCTGACGGGCTTCCCGGCGGGTGCGCGCCAAACCGCCCCGAAAGACGGTGTTGTCCAGTCGGGACTCAAGAGAGATCAGCAGGTTCTCACCGGTCAGACCCTGGGACCGACTGGCGCGTTCGTAGTAGTTGCGAAACTGCCGTTCGAGCACGCCGTAGATGCGGCGTGCCTTTTGCTTCTCGCGCAACTGCAGCAGGTATTCGCTCTCCTTGATGCGCCCTCGCCCGTGTTCACCCGGGGGGTAGGGGCGCTTCTCAAGAGCTCGCGCGGATTTGACGTTGGCGTGCAGGACGGTGCGCTCGCGGCGCGACTGCTTTGCGATGGGACCGGTGTAGCGGGCCATGGATACAGACCTTGCCTTTCAAGAACCAGGTGAGAAATCAGATGTTGCCGAGCACTGTGACGACGTCACGACGCGGCATGTGCGTATCAGACCCGACGGCGCTTCGGGGGCCGACAGCCGTTGTGAGGGATCGGCGTCACGTCGCGGATACCGCTGACCTCCAGGCCATTGGCCTGCATGGACCGGATCGCGGTCTCACGACCAGACCCCGGACCCTTCACTCGCACGTCGACCTTGCGCATGCCGAAGCCGTCGACCGCGGTACGAGCGGCCTTCTCGGCCGCCTGCTGCGCGGCGAACGGGGTGGACTTACGCGACCCCTTGTGGCCCACGACACCTGCCGACGCCCAAGAGATGACGTTCCCCTGCATGTCGGTGATCGAGATGATGGTGTTGTTGAACGAGGAGGTGATGTGAGCGATGCCGTGCGGAATCGTGCGTCGTTCTTTCTTCTTCCCGCGTTGGCGGGCCTTTTTTCCCTGCGCCATGAGGCTGGTTTCTCCTGGTGTAGCCGTTGGATCACGCGGTTACGTGATCCGCCCCGGTCTTCCATCGTTGCTCCCCGTCAGGGGCGGTGGCTGCTGAACCTGTGACCCGACCGGCTGATCACAGGTTGTCGACTTGCCTATTTGACCTTTTTCTTCCCGGCCACTGTCCGCTTCGGACCCTTGCGGGTCCGGGCGTTGGTGTGGGTACGTTGGCCGCGGACAGGAAGTCCACGACGGTGGCGGATGCCTTGGTAGGAGCCGATCTCCACCTTGCGCTTGATGTTTTGGGCAACCTCTCGGCGAAGGTCACCTTCGATCTGGAACTCGTTTTCGATGTAGGTACGAAGCGTCTGGACCTCAGAGTCGGTCAGTTGGCCGATCCGGGTGTCCGGGTCGACGTCGGTCGCCGCCAATGCCTTTAGGGCACGGGTACGGCCCACACCGAATATGTATGTGAGGCCGACTGCCGAGCGCTTGTCACGCGGCAGATCGACACCGGCAATTCTGGCCATCGGATGTGATCCTCATCGATCGGATGCGGTAACGGCACGTCGACCACCTGGTCGTGTACCGTGCTGCCCCCGACCTGCAACGCGGCTGGGCGCGGCGTAATGGGAAACAGCAGAACATTCCCACGCGGACGTGGGGACATGGGAGTGTAGCGTGACTTTGACAGTACGCCAGCACACCCCCGTTCAAATCTCCACGGTTTGTCCGACCGTCGTCGTTCGATGCGGAGGAAGGTCGAAGAACGCGGCGGCCTCCGTCGCGTTGGTCAACATGACGCCGAACAGCCGCTCGCGCCACTGCGCCATACCGGGCCGCTCGGTCGCCACGATCTTCTCCCGACCCAGGAAGTAACTGACCTGCGACGGATCGACCCCGCCCGGCTTGCCGGTCGTGGTGGCCAGGGCCTGTGGGATGGAGATCCGATCACGAAAGCCATAGGTGACCGTCCATGACTCAAACCCCGCCCCGAGGACGTGGTGGCGGATGCGTCGCGCTGATGGCACATGTGCACGATCGTCCATCACAATCGTCAGTACGATCACCCGTTCGTGCAAGGTGTCGAAGTGACGGAGCGTGTTCAACATCGCGGGGGGGACCATGTCGGGCCGGGAATACAACATCACGGCCGTGCCGGGTATGCGACGCAGGTCGGCATTGTCCAGATCGGCGAGAAACCGCCGCATCGGTACCCCGCCGTTGAACAACCGACTGGCCAACAGGCGGCGGCCGGTGTGCCAGGTGGTCATGATCAGAAACACCAGTCCCCCCAGGAGGAGGGGGAACCAGCCGCCGTCAGCGATCTTGAACAAGTTGGCCACCAAAAACCCCAGGTCGATGACACCGAAGACCACGGCTGCCGGATACACCACAGCCGGGGGCCAGTTGAACCGATCGATGGCCACCCGCGTGAACAACACCGTGGTGATGATCATCGTGGCGGTGACCGCCACGCCATAGGCGGCCGCGAGGTTGCCTGAGGTGCGAAAGCCCAACACCAGGGCGATGCAGGCAAGTAGCAACGCGACGTTCAAGGCGGGAAGGTAGACCTGGCCCCGTTCTGCCTCTGAGGTGTGCAAGATCTTCAGGCGCGGCAGATAGTTCAGCTGGACCGCTTGTACCGACAGGCTGAAGACACCTGATATCAGGGCCTGTGAGGCGATGACGGTTGCCGCGGTCGCCAGGATCACCAGCGGAACTCGTCCCCAGGCGGGGACCAACAGGTAGAACGGATTTCGGATGGCTTCGGGGGTCCGCAGCAGCAAAGCCGCCTGCCCCAAATAATTCAGCATCAGGGCGGGCATGACGACGCTGAACCATCCGATCGCGATGGGGCGTCGGCCGAAGTGACCCATGTCGGCGTACAGCGCCTCACCCCCGGTGACGACCAAGAACACGGCCCCCAGGCTGAGGAACCCCGGCAACCCGTGTCCGAACAGGAAGGACACCGCGTAGGCGGGGTTGAACGCGACCAAGACCCGGGGCTCGTTTGCGATCGATGCCGCACCGGACAACGCCAGGACGGCGAACCAGACCAGCATGACCCGGCCGAACACCGCTCCCAGCGCCGCTGTGCCGCGGTATTGGACCGAGAACAGGCCGATCAGGATGCCGATGGCCAGCGGGATCACCACCGGTGACAGCGTATCGGTGACCACCGCCAGCCCCTCGACCGCCGACAGCACCGAGATGGCCGGAGTGATCACCCCATCCCCGTACAACAGCGCTGTGCCGAACAGCCCCATCATCAGCAGTAAACGACGCGATCGTTGGCCCCGCTGCGGATCCAGCAGTGAGGTCAAGGCCAGGATTCCTCCCTCCCCCCTGGCGTTGGCCCGCATCACGATCAACAGGTACTTCACAGCGATGATGATGATGAGGGACCACAACACCAGTGAAGCCACGCCAAGCACCGACGCCTGGGTGATCGCCAACCCACGTTCGTTGGCCAGCGTTTCCCGAAACGCATACAGGGGTGAGGTTCCGATGTCGCCGTAGACGATGCCCAATGCGGTCAGGGTCAACATCCCCATGTGCCGCACGTCGCGCGGGTCCTTCTTCAGCATCGCTCCGACTCCGTCAGTCTGCGTTTGACAGTCGTCGGACACCCGGCGGCCAGACGTTTAAGAATACGTCGTCGGACTACGGAATGCGTC
>JBBSNE010000213.1:0-5319 GCA_038232815.1 Euzebyales bacterium
AAGGCCTGGTGGTAGCCCAAACGCCAACGCATGTGGATTCCCAGCACGGCGTCGCGCTGGCGCGAACGCACCCGGCTGATCTGCGTCATCATGGCGGGTGCCAAGAATTGCTGGCCGTCAATCATCCCGCCGTTGGCCAGCGGTGCATACATTCGCGCCAACGACCTCGCGGTGAAGACCCCGTTGGCCGCCGGGATCACGGCTTGCCACAACGCCGGTGTGTTCAAGAACGCATCGAACCCGTGCGGCAACAGCGCATCGACGAAGGGGCGCAGTTGGGGCAGTCGTTTGATGTAGTGCCCCGCCCTGACCATATTGATGCCAAGCGGTGCCAACGACTGGAAGAACGGCGCGATGCGGTGATGTTGGGCCGCCGGCGTGGAGATGTAGAGGCCATCGGCTCCCAGGGGCAGGGCCACCTGCTGCGCCAGGACGTCAGCAAACGACTTGCCGGTCGCCTCTTCGACGATGCGAGCGACCAAGTATCCGAAGGTCATGCCATGATAAGCCGGACGACCCAGTTGCCGTTCGGGTGCCCGGGCTGCCAAACGATTGGCCATGCGTCGGTGGTCCAGCAGGTCACCAGCGGTTTCGGCGACACCCCTGACCCGGTGCAGGCCGGCCCGATGCGTCAGGACATCAGCCAACGTGATCGCACCCTTGCCCTGCGCGGCAAACGCCGGCCACCACGTCGCGACCGGTTCGTCGTAGGCCAGCACACCGTGTTGCACCAGGCGATGGACCACCATCGCCGCCACGCCTTTGGAGGTCGAGAACGACATCGCCATCGTGTCGGCCGACCAGCGTTCGCGGGACGCGACGTTGGAACATCCGGCCCAGACATCGACCACCGGCAGACCGCGGTGGTACACGGCCAGTGCTCCACCGCCGTCACGGCGTCGTCTGAACAACGCATTGAAGGCGCCCACCAACGGTTCGAAACGCGGATCGTGGAACGGAACCGGGGAATACGACGACGCGACGGAAGCAGTCACGGGGCCACAGTGTATGGCCATTGCTCGCTAAACAGCGCTCACCGTAGCCAGTTCAGTCACGACGCAGGGTCAGGGCCAAGGTCTTGACGGGCGCCACGAATCGCCCGGCCGGATGATCCAACAACTGAGCGAAACGAGGATGCTGGGGCGGTAAGGGAAAGGCGTCGGTCCCGTCGTGAACCAGCACCTCCAGCGTCAGATGCAACGATTCGGCAAGTCGGTGAAGACGACGCAGGCTCATGTTCTGGGTCCGCATTTGGGCCAGCGTGGCGTACTTCAGGCGTCGTTCGTCGCCGATGGCAGGCAGCCGTGCCAGCCCGGTGAACAGTCGATCGGCCACAGGCACCGGAAGCCAGGGGGGACCGAGGATTTGAAGATGTTGTTCCACGGGCCACAGCCGGTTCGGGGTGACCAGCAGGATCAATCCCTGAGGGGCCAACACCCGCACCAGATCGGCCAGGTAGGCCCTGGGATCGGTGACATGTTCGATCACGTCCATTGATTCGATCAGATCAAAGGAGTGGTCACCGAACGGGAGTGGCGGCTCGTCGTCGACGTGCCGTACCTCAGCTGTCGGCACCTCGGTCACACGAAGGCTTGAGAATCGCGCGTACTGCAGATCGGTTTCCACGCCGGTCACGCTGGCTGCCCCCGCGTCGTGGTAGGCCAGCAACGACCCGCCCATCCCACACCCACTGGACAAAAACGCCGACCCTGCAACCGGGTGCAGACCATCGACGTAGACAGCCCAACGGTGAAACCGTTCGTTGTCGGTGAAGGTGTGCAGCATCGCGTCGTAGTTGAACTGCTGGCGATGTGGCGCCAGATACTCAGCGATGGCCTCTTGGAACACGAGAGGATTCGGGGTGGTCATCCTCGACCCAGCAGGCGTTGCGCCATCCGGCGCACCCGCATCACCGGGTGGCCCAGCACCTGATCACGGAAGGCAGCCAACTCGTCGTGGGACGCCTGCAACGCCTGTAGCGCGTCGAGATCGGCCTGGTGGGCTGCCTGTAACTTCTCTGCCAAGTCGCGTGAGTCCTCCGCGGCGGTCACACTTCGCTGCAGCTGTGCTTCAGCAGCGACCAAGGCCCGCGCAGCCTGATCAGCGCGTTCGTTGGCGTTGGTCGCCGATGCCACCAGTGTCTCGCCCAAGGTGATGCGAAGCAGGTCCAGGTCAGCATCCGCCCACGGATCTGTTGCGGCACGGGCGGTCAGCTGCGCCGCGACCTGGTCGGGGTGGACATCGTCGGTGCCCGTCCGCACCAACAGGCCATGGCGGTAGGCAGGGTCAGCCAGATCCGCGGCGTACAGGTTGCGGTTGATGAACCGCTGCATCACCTCGACCGGTTCGTCATCGCCGAGTGCCAACAGATGGAAGAACGCCAACATGCCGGCAAGCCACCGGTCCAGGCGGCCGCTGGGAATTGTCGCCACAGGGCCCGCAGCGGCCATCTGCTCACGGGTGGTGGCAAGGTCGGGGTGGCCATAGTCCAGGTGTTCGTTCAGAATCTGGATGGTCGGCAGGTCGGCGGCGAAGCGGTTCTTCACGTACTCCCGCAGGGCGATGTCGGCATCGGCCACTCCGGGGGTGTTGTACGGACAGACCACCAGTGCCCAACGGGCGGCCACACGAGCCGCCTCGTTCGTGAACGATGTCCGTGACGCCGGGGGCACGTGCTCCAGCGTGTCCAGGCTGACGACCACATCGAAGGCGTCAGCGGCGAACGGTAGCTGCGCCCCATCGGCCAGGATCAAGGACGGCGCCTGTTCGTGCCATTTCGATGGGGCTGCGATGTCAGTGGCCGTCACGTCGGCGTCGGGCAGGAAGGCCTGCAACGAGCCTGGACCCCCACCAAGGTCCAAGACCCGGGCCTGGGGGCCGACGGTCAGCATGACGACCTCGGCTGCCAGGCGATACCTGGCGTAGTGATCAAACGGACGGCGGAGTTGTTCGTCGTCCAGCGCCTCAGGGAGATCCCACGACACGGCTAGACCGGTGTGACCTCCGCCGGGGCCGCCGCCATGGCCTCCTCGAACTCGTCGCGGGTTCGTGCTTCGATGTTGATCGACGGACCTTGTGAGGTGGAGACAGCGATGGATCGCATGTACCGACCCTTGGAGGATGCCGGCTTCAGCCGGTGCAACTCCTCCATGGCGGCGTTGTAGTTGGCCCACAGCTGGTTGGGGCTGAACGAGGCCTTGCCGATGACCATGTGGACGTTGCCCTGTCGGTCGACTCGGAAGTCAACCTTGCCGCCCTTGGCATCACCGACGGCCTTGGCGACGTCCATGGTGACGGTGCCAGTCTTTGGGTTCGGCATCAGACCGCGAGGTCCGAGCACCTTGCCGTAGCGGCCGATCTTGCCCATCTGGTCAGGCGTTGCGATCAGGACGTCGAAGTCCAAATCGCCGCCCTCGATCATCTGGGTGATGTCGTCGGTACCGACGAGGTCGGCGCCGGCCTGTTCGGCCTCAGAGGCCTTGGGACCCTCGGTGAAGACCGCGACCCGAACGGACTTTCCGGTTCCGGACGGCAGGATGACCGATCCACGGACCATCTGATCGGCCTTGCGGGGGTCAACCCCCAGCCGCACGGCGATCTCGACGGTGGCGTCATAGGACACCGTCGTGGTCTCTCTGACCAACCGCATTGCATCCGAGGGGCTGTAGTGCCTGTCGACGTCGATCTTGTCGACCGCCGCCCGATAACGCTTTCCATGCTTTGCCATGATGTGTTCTCCTAAGTGGTGCAGGCAGACACCTCCAGGGGTGTCCTCCCACGTCAGATCGGTTATTGCTAGTCGACGACGGTCAAACCCATCGAACGGGCTGTGCCCTCGATGATCTTGGTGGCGGCGTCGATGTCGTTGGCGTTCAGGTCCGGCATCTTCATCTCGGCGATCTCGCGAACCGCGTCACGCTTGATCTGCCCGACCTTGTTGCGGTTCGGTTCGCCAGATCCCTTGTCGACCTTGGCCGCCTTCAACAGCAGTTTGGCTGCCGGAGGGGTTTTGGTGATGAAGCTGAACGAACGGTCCTCAAAGACGGTGATCTCGACCGGGATGACATTGCCGGTCTGGGCCTGGGTCCTCTCGTTGTAGGCCTTGCAGAACTCCATGATGTTGACGCCGTGTTGACCCAGCGCGGGTCCGACGGGCGGGGCGGGGGTTGCCTGCCCGGCCGGAATCTGAAGCTTGATGAGGCCCATGACTTTCTTGGCCATGTGAATGTTCTCCTTGGGTTGCCCGAGCACACCGCTGGCGCGGTTGGGGGCGTTGCGATCAGAGTTTGGCGACCTGTTCGAAGGTCAGTTCAACTGGTGTCTCTCGACCGAAGATCGAGACCAAGACCTTCAGCTTTTCCTGTTCGGCGTTGATCTCGTTGATGGTCCCGGTGAAGTCTGCGAACGGACCCGAGGTGACGCGAACGTTCTCGTTGATCTCGTAGTCGTGCGTGGTCTTCTTGATCTTCTCACCGGCGTCGAGGTCTTCTTCGGGTTCGACCAGGATTTTTTCGACTTCGGTCTGGGACAGCGGCACCGGCCGGGTTCCTGGGGGGCCGACGAAGCCGGTGACGGCCGGTGTGTTGCGGACGACGTACCAGGACTCGTCGTCCAGATCCATGCGTACCAGCACATAGCCGGGGAAGACCTTCTTCTTGACCTGCTGTTTCTTGCCCTGCTTGATCTCGACCGCATCCTCCGTCGGGATGATGATCTCATAGATCCGGTCATCCATGTTCATGGACTGGATACGACTGGACAGGTTCTCCTTGACCTTCGCCTCATAGCCGGCGTAGGTGTGAACGACGTAGTACTCCCCCGGCTGCAACAGTGGATTGATGCGCCTGGTGGGGGTGGCCGCCCCGTTGCTGTTGGTCGCGTCCTCGTCGGCCTCGGCCGCGTCATCGGCGGCGGCCGCGTCATCTGTGGCGGCGTCGGTGTCAGCAGCATCGACCGTGCGATCGTCGCTCTTGTCTGTGGAGGTCGCCGGTTCATCGACCTGCACGCCGGCCTCGTTCAGCAGGTCGTCAAGATCGTCGCCGCCTGTCGGGTCATCTGAGGGGACGTCGCTCATCCGAAGATCCAAAACACGATTTGGCCGAAGATCTGATCCAACGCGAAGACGTAGGCACCGATGACGAGTGTGGCCACCAACACGATCAGGGAGTACTGGACGACCTCCCCGCGCGAGGGCCAGGCAACGCGACGTAGTTCGGTGCGCACCTCTTTGAGGAATTGGGCTGGGCCGGTTCGCGTCGACTCAGACGCGCCGCTGTTTGTTGTGTCGCTCATCGTGGCCTGAAGGTTGGGACTGGGTGG
>JBBSNE010000214.1:0-5316 GCA_038232815.1 Euzebyales bacterium
ACCTTCACCGGCTCTACGGCCGTGGGGCGGACGTTGGCCGGCAAGGCGGCCGCGAACTTGCAGCGCATCTCTGTCGAGCTCGGCGGCCACGCCCCGTTCATCGTGTTTCCCGATGCCGACCCGGTGCACGCCGCCAAGGGCGCCGCCGCCCTGAAGTTCCTGAACAGCGGGCAAGCCTGCATCAGCCCCAACCGGCTCTACGTCCACGACTCACAGGTGCAGACCTTCACCGACACGATCGTCCCCAGGGTCGAAAAGCTGACCGTCGGAAACGGGGTGGAAGAGGGGGTTCGTGTGGGGCCATTGATCAACGACGCCGCCGTCGACAAGGTCGCCGGTCAGGTCGAGGACGCTCGATCCAAGGGTGCAGCGGTTCCGGTCGGCGGACGACGGCTGACCGATGGCGGGCTGGACCGTGGTCACTTCTATGCCCCGACGGTCCTGACCCAGGTGACCGACGATATGACGATCTACCGCGAGGAAACCTTCGGACCTGTGGCGCCGATCATCACCTACGACAACGTCGACGATGTGATTCGGGCCGCCAACGACACCGTCTACGGCCTGGCGGCCTACGTCTACACGACCAATCTGTCCACGGCGATGCGGGCGGTCGAGGGATTACGGTTTGGGATCATCGGGGTCAACGACGTCAACCCCACCTCGGCCACCGTCCCCTTCGGTGGGATGAAGGATTCGGGCCTGGGCCGCGAGGGCGCACACGAGGGGCTGGGTGAATATCTGGAGACCAAGGTGGCGGGGTTCGCACTGTAAACCGGACAAGACGTAAGCAATCTGTAAGCCATGGTGCAGTCATGGGTCCATAGGTTCTGGGTCAGGTATCGGGATCGCTGATGCCACCTCCAAAGGAGAACCGATGAGACCGACATTTGCCCATCGAACGACGCTTGCCGTCGTGGGGCTGCTGGCCCTGGGCTTGCTGACCCTGCCTGCAGTCGCCCAGGGCCAGCCCGATACAACCGGCTATGAAGTGACGGTGACCAACACCACTACGGGTCAGCCCAACACACCGCCCGTCTACGCACTTCACAACGGTGATGCCACACCGCTGTTCACCATCGGCGAACCTGCCTCTGAAGGGATCCGCGAGATCGCGGAGAACGGCAACATCATGCCGTTGGTCGGCGCGCTGGACGGCGCCAGTGGCGTTCTGTCCTCAGGTATTTTGACCGACGGCGACGAACCCCGTCCGATCCCCGCCCCGGGAACCCCGGGTGAGGCGATGTTCCCCTCCTCACTGACCACCGTGCTTGACCCCGTCGACGGCGCCACCCAGTTCTCGGTGGCGTGGATGCTGATCTGCACCAACGATGGCTTCACCGGCGTCAACGCCGTCGACCTGCCGGCCGCCGGAGAAACCGTGGACCTTGAGTTGGTGGCCTACGAAACCGGCAGCGAGATCAACACCGAGGACTTCGCCGACATCGTTCCCCCGTGTCAGCCCTTGACCGGGTTGACGTCGGCAGATGAGGGCACCGACATGTCCAACCCCGCCTTGGCCGAGGGTGGCGTCATCACAACCCACCCGGGCATCGAGGGCGGCAACGATCTGGACCCCGACGTCCACACGGTCGCCGGCACAGTCAACACCGTGACCATCACCGCCCTGACGGGCCAGACCCCCTCCGAAGGCGCACGCACCAGCGGTCGTCTGGAAGGTGATACCCGGGTCGGCACGGCGCTGGCCATCAGCCAGGCCGCGTTCCCCAATGGGGCTGACGTCGTCTATCTGGCCAACGCCGACACCTTCGTCGACGCCGTCGCTGGCGGCGTGTTGACCGACGGCCCGATCATCCTGGTCCCCCAGTGCGGGGAGTTGCCGGCGGATGTCGGTGCTGAGATAGCTCGTGTCGATCCCGACCGGGTCATCGCCCTGGGCGGTTCGGCAGCCATCTGCGACGCGTTGTTGGCTGCTGCTGCCGACGCGTGACCTACTTGCCATCGCCCGACAGCGCCCGATCCGCTGCCGGGCGGTGGCCCCACCAGTCAAGCGCAGACCGATATCTTTGGGGTCATGGACCCCTCGGCGCTGGCTGATCTGATGACGACGTCGGGAACGCTGACGGTACTCACCGGGGCGGGCATCTCCACCGACTCCGGGATTCCGGACTACCGCGGATCGGGGATCGACCGGCGCCGAACCCCACCGATCACCTACCGGCAGTTCACACGCGACCCGGATGCTCGGCGAAGATATTGGGCCCGCAGTCACGTGGGATACCGCCACGTCGCACGGGCGCAACCCAACCTCGGTCACCGGGCCATCACGGTGTTGCAGCAGGCCGGAGTGGTCACCGATGTCATCACTCAAAACGTCGACGGACTGCACCAGAAGGCAGGCACGATCGCTGTGCTGGACCTTCACGGACGACTTGATCGAGTCGTCTGCACGTCGTGTGCCGATGCGCGGCCACGCGTTGAGTTCGGTCTGCGACTGGCCTCGTTGAACCCGGCGTTCGAAGCACGGACCGCGACGATTGCCCCGGACGGGGACGCTGATCTGACCGCTGATGAGATCATGGGTTTTCGGGTACCTGCCTGCCGGGTCTGCGATGGCGTCTTGAAGCCGGACGTCGTGTTCTTCGGCGAATCCATGCCGAGGGAGCGGCGGGACGCCGCCGCGCGGTCGCTGGCGGGGTCGCATGGTCTGGTGGTCCTGGGCTCAAGCCTTACGGTCATGAGTGGCTATCGCATGGTGCTGCAAGCGGCCAAGGCCGGTCAACCAGTCGCCATCCTGACCCGTGGCCCAAGCCGCGGCGATCATCTGGCAACGGTCCGTCTGGACGCCGATCTGTCCCAGACCCTGGCCGATGTCGTCGATCACCTGAGGATTGACGACAACCGAACGGTGGCCGCAGCGGGCGGGCGGGCCAGCGCCGAGAGGTGACGGCGACTGACAGACAGTCCCTCCCGCAAACGGCGATCCGGTTGGCCCGGTTGGCCCGTCTGCCGGGAGGGTCGCTCTACGATGCCGCTGAGGGGGGCGCCCGGCGCCTACTAGGTCAAGATCCGGAACGGGTCAAAGCGGCCCTGCGACAGCGCAGCGCCGAACGGATGAAACGAGTGTTGGGTGACGCGAAAGGCGGCGCGTTGAAAGCGGGTCAACTGCTCTCCACAGTCGAGGCACTGTTTCCCGCCGACCCGGAGGCGACCTGGCGGCAGGCGCTGGCGACATTGCCGGCCGACAACCCGCCGGTGCCGTTCGCCGAACTGCAACCGGTTCTGATAGCTGACCTGGGTCGGGACTGGCGTAACCACCTCGAATGGTTCGATACCGCGGCGTCCGCCGCCGCCTCGATCGGGCAGGTCCACCGCGCGGTGTGGCACGACGGCCGGCAGGTCGCCGTGAAAATCCAATACCCCGGGGTGGCCGAGGCACTACGGACTGACCTTGCCGCCGTATCGGTGATGACCCGGCTGTCGGCGTTGATCGCCCCCGGGATGGCCCTGCCGCCCCTGGTGGCGGAGATGCGCGAACGGGTGGGCGAGGAATTGGACTACCGCCGGGAAGGACGGGTGCAGCAGGCGTTCGCCACCGCATATGCCGATCACCAGGACGTGGTTGTCCCGCAAGTGGTGCACGCCACACCCATGGTTCTGGTGACCGAGTGGCTGGACGGGACACCGTTCACCCATCTGGATCAGGCGAGACAATCGCAACGCAACACCGCTGGGCTGCGCTATATGCGGTTCCTGCTCAGCGGGCCGGCGACCACCGGCTGGCTACACACTGATCCTCATCCCGGCAACTTCCGGATCACGCCCGACGGTCGTCTGGGGGTGCTGGACTTCGGCTCTGCCCTGCGGATGCCCGATGGCATGCCAGCCACCTTCGGTCGGTTGATCACGCTGCTTGCCTTGGACGATCCGGCGCAGATCCGTCGGGGGTTGCAGGCGGAGGGGTTCATCAGACCGGGCAGTCAGGTGGACGCCATCAAACTGCGCGATTACCTCTCACCCTTCATCGAACCCAGCCGCCACGAGGTTTTCAGCTTCACCCCGGAATGGCTGAAGTCCCAGTTCGGCCGGCTCGGCGACCCTCGAAATCCAGACTTTGCCGTCGCGCTGCAGCTGACCATGCCACCCGAGCACCTGTTCACCCACCGTGTCTGGCTGGGCATTGTCGGCGTGCTGTGCCAACTACGCGCGACAATCCCTGTGCGGCAAGAGGTAGGGCGCTGGCTACCCGGGCTCGAATGAGATGCCCGGACTAAGATCTGGACGACCGCAGCCGACCATCCGTCCAAAGGCCACTCCGTGAGCGACATCAACTTCTACTTCGACCCGGTCTGTCCGTTCGCGTGGATGACCAGCAAATGGGTGCGACGGGTCCAAGCGCAGCGGGACTACGAGGTTGACTGGCGCTTCATCTCCCTGCGCCTGCTGAACAGCAACATCGATTACGACACCCACTTCCCCCCGGAGTACGAGGCCGGCCACAACGCGGGGTTGCGGATGCTGCGCATGGCTGCCGCCGCCCGGGATGCCCATGGCCGTGATGCGATGTCGGCGCTGCAGCAATCCTTCGGGGATCACATCTTCGAGGTCGCGCAGTCCGACGCCCCCGACCGCCACCACATGGGCACCCCCGAGCATGTCACACCGATCCTGCAGCAGGCCGGCTTGCCGACCGACCTGACCGAGGCGCTGTACGACGAATCCTGGGACACCACCATCCAGTCCGAGACCGATGAGGCGCTGGCGCTGACCGGCAAGGACGTCGGGACCCCGATTATTCACTTCGAACCGCCCGAGGGCGTGGCGTTCTTCGGTCCGGTCATCAGCCGCATGCCCGCAGACGATCAGGCCCTGGAATTGTGGGAGCACGTGATCGGCCTGGCTCGCTTCCCGAGCTTCACCGAGATGAAGCGCTCACTGCGTGAGTTGCCGCAGTTGCCGGCACTCGGCGTGGCCGAAGAAGAGGCTGGCCAAACAGAGGACTGGCACCAGGGAAGCCGGCGGCAGAAGAAGTAGCGGGGTAGACCGACGGTATGGAACTGATCGAGGGGGTGGTGCGCCACTACGACTGGGGCGATGACACCTTCATTCCCAAGATGCTGGGCAAGACGCCTGATGGCACCCCGTATGCAGAATTGTGGTTCGGTGCCCACCCAAGCGCTCCCTCGCAGTTGGTCGATTCGGGTGTGTCGCTGAAGCAGGCGGTGCAAGCGGATCCAACCGGTGTGCTCGGTGCGGCGGGTGGCGAGCAGACGGGATTCCCGTTCCTTGCGAAGGTTCTGGCGGCAACCCAGAACCTCTCCATCCAGGTCCATCCCGATCCCGACCAAGCGCGCA
>JBBSNE010000215.1:0-5296 GCA_038232815.1 Euzebyales bacterium
AGGGGTGAGTGATAAATCCGGTCGCGCGCGAGGAATCCGCGCAGCACCGCTGCCCGACCGGTCCGCCACTGCTGATCCGGCACATGGGCGTACTCCTTCCGGACGTCCTGTCGGTACGCCGCGTAGTCCGCCGTCGACCCACCCAGGGTGGCCAGATCCGCGTCACACAGGATCGCCCCCTGCCGGTCACCGCTCGCGGGATCATGGTTGGCGGTAAGGCGCACCAACCGGGCTGCCTCGTCCACATCCGGGTCATGGGCCAGCCAGTCGGTCAACAGCACGGCCGACAGGGCCTCGTTGTCCGAAGCCGTCGGTTGATAGACCGCGTCGTGGAACCACGCCGCCAGCACGCACGCCCTATTGCCCCCCAGGTCCGCGACCCGCTCAGCCACCGCCGAGGCATGCTCGAACGTGTGGTAGTGCCGGGGCGGGTCGCAGTATTGACGACGCAACCGGTCCCGTAGGTGATCGGATAGGACCATGTCTATGGCGGCGTCAGCCGCACCAGGTCCACCGTGACGCGTTCGACGGCCTCGACGTCCACCTCAAACCCCATGCCCGGCGCGGTCGCTACGGTCAGATGACCGTCGATCATCCGCATGGGTTCGGTCACGATATCGGTCTCGTAGAAGCGGTCAAACCCGGAGTTGTCCCCGACCAGGGTGAACCCGCGCATCCCCGCCAGTGCGGCGTTTGCCGCCCGGCCGATCCCGGTTTCGATCATGCCGCCGCACCACACCGGTACGGCATGGGCGCGACACAGGTCGTGCATCTGCCGGGCCTGTATGTACCCCCCGACCCGCCCCGCTTTGATGTTGACGACGTCGACGGCGCGCAGTCGGATGGCGTCGGCAACGACCTGGGTGGACACCGCCGATTCGTCCAAACACACCGGCGTGCGAATGAACTTGGCCAGGTCCGCATGAGCCAGCAACATCTCCTCGCTGAAGGGCTGTTCGATCAGCAGCAGCCCGAAGGCGTCGAGTTCGGCCAACAGAGGAATGTCCCGTGGACCGTAGGCGGCGTTGGCGTCGACCTGCAGGGGCACGTCATAGCCGAATGTGCGGCGAACCGCCTGGACCGGCTCGATGTCCCAGCCCGGTTGAATCTTCAGCTTGATGCGTTGATACCCCTCGGCCAGGTATCCCTCCACGCTGTCCAGAAGGTCGCCAACCCGGTCGAAGATGCCCACCGACACGCCGCAGGGCACCCGGCTGCGACGCACCCCCAAATAGCTGGCCAGGGAGGTGTCGGTCGCACGCAGGTAGGCATCCAGCACGGCCGATTCCAGCGCAGCCTTGGCCATCTTGTGGCCTTGTACCACCGCCAGGCGGCGTGCGACATCTTCGGGATGCAGATCATCAACCGCGAACAGCCTGGGAGCCAGATGCGCGTGGATCACGGGGATGACCAGGTCGGTGCTTTCTGAGGAGTACAACGGCCAGGGCATGGTCAC
Source organism: Euzebyales bacterium (assembly GCA_038232815.1). GTDB lineage: Bacteria > Actinomycetota > Nitriliruptoria > Euzebyales > Euzebyaceae > Euzebya. The sequence continues at coordinate 1,457 of JBBSNE010000215.1, forward strand.
GCATTCGCCCCATCCCTCGCCCTGGTCGGTGGTGGCCTTGACCAGCACCACGTCCCTGACTGTCTGGGTCCCGAAGGAGGCACGAAACGGGGCGCGCAGGGGCAGGTGGATGCGTCGCAACTCCAGCGCCTGCAATGTCATTGGTGATTGTGTACCAGACGCGAGGGGCCCTACCTGGGTTTGCGCAGGTGATAGACCCCTTTGACGGGCATGGCCGTCGCCGCATAACCAAGCCCCATCGCTGCCCCCATCGTGGCGCGTACGGCCGTTCGCCACTCCGCTGCCCGATGCGGGGTGGCGGCGCGCAATCCGTCAACATCGGGTGGCACGGTGACGGCATAGACGGGCTGCCCTTGCGTTGGGTCGATCCCGGTCAGGACCGGTCGATCCAGGTCGTCGCAGCCCAGCAAGAGCGTGGCCGGTTCCACAGTTGCAGTTGCCCCAGGCACCAGGGCCGCCGGCCACCAGGCCAAGATCCGGTCAGTTGCGTCGCCCCGATTGATCGGGTCGTCCATAGAACCGTAGTGATCAGGCAGGTAATGCAGACCGACGGCGCCCAGCTTGGTCAGGTTGAACCAACCGTTGCGGGCGACCAGAGGATCGAAGGTCCAGGTGACGGCCTCCAACCCCTGGTCACGACACCAGGACCGTTGGTGCTGTTTCAGCAGACAGCCAACGCCATGGCCGGGATCGCGCACCCCGGTGATGTGGCTGTGCAACACGTCACAGTCCTTCATCCGACCTCGAATTGCCACGCTGGTGCCGACCAGTTCCCCGTCTGTGAAGGCCCCGGCGACATAACCCCCGGCATGTTGGATGGCCCGGATCATGTTGGTCGGCAGGCCCGAAGCGGGTCCCCAGATGCGGTCGATCAGCTTCGATGACTCCACGATCTCTGGCATCGTCGTCAGCAGTCGGACTCTAGCTTTCACGCGGGGGGACCAAGCTCCACCGGGAAGGTCTCCAGACCCCGCAGGACCTGGGCACGGCGTCGTCGCGCCGGGGCTGCCTGCCGCAATTTGGGGTAGCGGCCGAACAGGGTCGCCAGCGCGACCTCCCCCTCCAAACGCGCGAGGGACGCCCCCAGGCAATAATGCGCGCCGGCGCTGAACGCCAGGTGCTCACGAGCGTTGGACCTGCCAAGGTCCAACACGTCTGGATTACCGAACACGTCGGGGTCACGATTGGCCGCACCCAGCAGGCAGATGACGTTCACCCCAGCGGCCACGGGGGTCCCGTCGATTGCCATGTCCTCGGTGGTGTAGCGCGAGGTCATCTGTACGGGTGTGTCGAAGCGCAGCAACTCCTCAACTGCTGGACCGGCCACCGTTTCCGGATCGTCAACCAACAGATCTCGTTGGTCGGGATGGTTCAACAGAGCGAGGGTGCCGTTACCGATCAGGTTGACGGTGGTCTCAAAGCCCGCCAGCAAGATCAGGATGCAGGTGGCCACCAGCTCGCGGTCACTCAACCGGTCACCCCCGTCACGCGCATGCACCAGGGCGCTGATCAGATCATCGCCCGGGTCAAGTCGCCGGCGCTCGAACTCCGTTGTGAAGACGGCCTGCAATCCTTGGGCGGCCTGATCGATACGGCGGCGGTTCGCCGGAGTGGGCACCTCCAGGGACAGGGCCACGGCCTCTCCCCACTCGCGGTACCGCCCAATGTCGTCAGCCGGGACACCCATCAGCGCACAGATCATCGTGATCGGCAGGGGTGAGGCGTAGTCGCGCATCAAGTCGACCGGCCCGTCGGTACGGACCGCTTGGTCCAGCAGGTCACCGGCAACCTGCTCGGCCAGTTGCCGCATCCCTGCTACGACCCGGGGGGTGAACGCGGAGGTCACCAAGGTCCGGATGCGGGTGTGGTCCGGAGGATCCAGTGACAACAGCGACGGGTTGACCGGGCTCTCCCAGGCAAACGCCGGATTGGGTGGCTCGACGACCAGTTGCCGCAGTGCCTGACGCACCGCTGTGTGACCGGTGGCGACGCAGACGGCGGGTACCAGGCTTTTGGCCACGGTGCCGTGTGACCGGATGTCGGCATACAGCCCGTAGGGATCACGGACCATGCGGTCGACGTTGCTGAAATGCCCCAGCGGATCGTTCAGCAGCCTCATGAGGCCCATCAACGGCCGCTGTGAGACGCCAAAGGCTTTGAACACCAGTCGCTGTCGCAACGTCAGCGGTGTCGCGTGTTGATCCGTCGGCACAGGGCCAGGGTAGGGCGGCGGCCGGCGTCGGTCACCGGCGTCACAGCGTCATGATCAACGGCAGGTGATCGCTTGGTCCGGCGGGGCCTGTGGAGACGGTGACCGCACGGTCCATGTTGCGGACATAGACCTGATCCAGCTGCAGGCGTGGTTTCCAACTGGGATAGGTGGCCTGGCCGGGCAGGTAGCGCCAACCCTGTGCGCGGGTGGCCAGTTGTGGCCAACCCCAGGGGTGCAGACCCCAGGCATGCAATGCCAGCCAACCGCCCCACATCGGCAGGTTGAAATCGCCGATGAAGACGCCTTGGCCGTCGTGGCCGGTTGCCGCTGCCTCAAGTGCCCGGCCCAGTTGCGGGACGGCCCGCCAGAACAGATACGACAGATGGGTGGTCGAGACGCGCAGGCCGTCCGCCACGGTCGCCGACAACGTCACGCGCGGTTCGTTGTCCATGCCGGGGTTGGTCGGGCTGGCACCCGGCTCTCGGGTGCCAGGACCGCCGTAGGGCAGCCGGGTGCGGGTGACGTCGCGCAGGCCGACGCGGGACAGCAGGCCCAGTCCATAGCCGCCGGCACCCTGCGCTAGGCCAGTGACCGGCACCTCGTCCCAATCACGGTCGGGATTGCCCATCAGGGCCGGTCCGAAGACGCCGTCGTATCCCAGCCTGGTCGCCAACCACTCGACCTGATCCAGGTTGTCGGACCGTTCTAGGAACGCATCAACCTCCTGCAGGGCGATGACGTCGGCGTCCAGTTGTTCGATCCAGTCCCCAACAGCCGACAGGTCAATGTCAGCGCTGGTCAGGCCGGACTGCCCGCGTGACAAACGTCGGACGTCGATGCCGTGTAAAAGATTGCACGAGGCGATACGCACTCGTAGGAAACTACGCGTCGCCGGAGCGTTGATGAACGGCGATCGCCGGGCCCAGCATGGTCGCCACAGGACCGAACGCCAGATCAAAAACCCGTCCACCGGCGTCAAGCAGCCCGTCCCGCCACAGCGGCCAGCGGTCAGCTTCGGCCCGAGGAATCAGCAGGTCGACAGTTGGTTGCCGGTCCGGCTTCGGCGGCAGCAGCCCGACTGATTCATAGCCCAGCAGCCCCAAGGCTTCGCCGTGCTCGGCCTCCACATCCGCGTCAGAGAAGGCCACCGTCACGTGGGATCCAGAGGGCAGCGGGGGCAACGTTTCCGCCCAGGTCCCCGACGTTGCAGGAATGCGCACAAGCAGCGGTGGGTCACCGGTGGGGAACGCCAGGACCGCAGCGGTTGCCGCGCCTTTTCCGGTTCGTCCTGCGCTACGTCGAGCCATGGGACGGTGCAGTGTCACAAACAACCCAGCCGATGGGGCGTAGGCGGGACCGACTAATTCGCAAGCCCCACTGCCGGGCTGTGTCGGATCTTGCCCCTCCGCGGTAACACGATCCGACACAACACGCCCACCCCCGCTTGGGGTGTGTCGGATCCCCCTGCAACGGGGTACGAACGATCCGACACACCCCAAGAAATCGACTGACGCCACGATGCGTCGCCAAGACGCCCCGTCTACTGTCGATGACCCCGAGTGGTGGAGGAGCCCGCAATGGCTGAACGGAACCCGCAGTCCCGCCCCGCAACGCTTGGCGCCCTGCGC
>JBBSNE010000216.1:0-5251 GCA_038232815.1 Euzebyales bacterium
CCGATTCGTACCTGCTGGACGCCGGACAGGTCCATCGACGGCAGTGCCCGTTCCACCGCTTGGCCCTGGGGATCCAAAATCTCGGGCTTGAGCATGACGTCGACGACGACACGGATCACTGAGCAGTCCAATCACTGAAGGGGGTTGTGGTCAACAATTCATAGGCCTGGACGTAGCGCTGACGGGTGCGGGTGACGACCTGGGCGGGCAACTCGGGGCCGGGGGCGGTCTTGTCCCAGTCTTGGGTCTCCAACCAATCACGCACAAACTGCTTGTCGAAGGATTGCTGGCTACGTCCCGGCTGGTAGCTCTCCGCAGGCCAGAAGCGCGAGGAATCCGGTGTCAACACCTCATCGATCAACACCAATTCCTCGCCGACCAAACCGAACTCGAACTTGGTGTCAGCCAGGATGATCCCACGGCTTTGCGCATACGACGAGGCGCGGCGATACAGCTCGATGGTCAGTTCACGCGCCTTTTCTGCGACGCGGTCCCCGACAAGCTCACGGGCCTGGTCGAAACCGATGTTGATGTCGTGATCGCCACGCTCGGCCTTCGTGGCTGGAGTGAACAACACGTCGGGCAACCCATCGGATTCCATCAGCCCCGGCGGCAGGGGGATACCACAGACCGATTGCGACGCCTGATACTCCTTCCAGCCCGACCCGGCCAGATAGCCCCGGGCGACACACTCGATGACCAGGGGTTCGGCCCGTCGGCACAACATCGCACGGCCGCCCAAGAGATCGGCATGAGCATCCAACCCGTGACCGAACGTGGCCGGATCTGTGGACAGCAGATGATTGGGCGCGACATCGGACAGGCGGGCCAGCCAGAACGCGGTCAGTCCCGTCAGGACCTTTCCCTTGTCCGGGACCGCCGTCGGCAGCACCACGTCGAAAGCACTGATGCGGTCGCTGGCCACCAACAGCAGTTGATCGTCCCCGACGGCGAACAGCTCCCTGACCTTGCCCGAGCCCAGACGCTCCACGCCGTCCAACGTCGTCAGCTCGTCCAGGTCCATCATCCGACGACAGGGTAACGGCGCGGCGACCGCCCGTGCCCGCCACGCCCCGTAAGATGCGGGGTCGTGGTCACGCTTTCCAGCCCGGACAAGGTGTTGTGGCCCCAGGCCGGGTTGACCAAGCGTGACCTGTTTGACTACGTCCACGCCGCCGCCCCTCGGTTGCTGCCGCAACTTGCCGACCGCCCGCTGTCCCTCAAACGCTTTCCCAGAGGGGTCGACGCCGCCGGGTTCTTCCAAAAAGACCTGCCCGATCACGCCCCGGAGGCCCTGGGAAGGTGGCGCCAGTGGGCCGAATCCCCCGGTCGTGAGGTCGCCTATGCGCTGGTCAACGACGTCGAGGGTCTGGCCTGGCTGGCCCAGCAGAACACCATCGAGTTCCACCCGGCCCTGCTGCGTGTCGACCGTCCCGACCGGGCCGACCAACTGGTGTTTGACGTCGACCCGGGTGACAAGGACGTCCCGCCACCGCGCGTCGCCCGCTGGGTCCGGCAGGTGCTGGTCGAACTGGGGCTACAACCGGTGGTCAAGACCAGCGGAGGACGGGGGCTCCACGTCATCGTGCCCATCGAGCGCCGGTACGGGCCGGATCTATTACGCCCCTTGACGCTCGGCATCGCCCGCCTGGTCGCCACGCGCCATCCAGACGAACTGACTGTTGAGATGCGCAAGGACGACCGGGGCGGACGGACACTGATCGACTGGTCTCGTGGGGGCTCCTCGACGCTGATCAGCGCCTGGAGTCCCCGAGCCCACCCCTGTGGGACTGTCGCCACGCCGTTGCACTGGGACGAGGTCACCGACGACTTGGACCCCACCGCGTCCACCCTGCCGACCGTGCTGGAACGCCCTGACCCGTGGGAGGGTACGTGGCGGCCACAGCGGCTCGAACGGGCCGTGGCGGCCTTGGCGGATGCAAGCATCGATCTGGTCGACGCCAGCCCACGCGCACGAACGTCCAGCTACTTCACCGGCGGGTAGGCTGAGCGACCGTCGATTCGCACGCCACCCCTCCGAAGCGCCCCTTACGAAAGGCCATTGACGTGACCGCAGTTCTGGGCATCGTCGGTGGCGGCCAACTGGCCCGGATGATGGCCTTGGACGCCGCGCGGTTGGGGGTTGACGTACGGGTTCTGGCAGGGCCAGATGATGAAGGGGTCCGGGGCCTGTTCGACGTCCTCGACGGTCGGTTCGATGACCTCTCGGCGCTGCGCAAGTTGGCCGAGCAAGTCGACGTTGTGACCTTCGATCACGAGTTGGTCCCGCTCGAGACGATCCGTACGCTTGAGGACGAGGGGTGTGTGATCCGGCCGGGCTCGAGCACGCATGCGTTCACCGACAAGCTGTATCAACGTCAGAGGTTCGCTGCGGCCGGGCTGCCGGTTCCGCCCTTCGCCGAGGTGTCCACGATGGAAGAGGTGGAGGCGTTCGCCGCGACACACGGTTGGCCGGTCGTGTTGAAGGCGCCACGCGGGGGCTACGACGGTCGCGGGGTGATGATCGCCGACGATGCCCAGGCGGCGGCTGAGATGGTGGACGGCGCCGCAGGTCGTGGTCTGTTGGTCGAGGCGCACCAACCCTTGGTGCAGGAGTTGGCGGTGGTCGTGGTGACCTCTGTCGACGGGCATCGCACCGCCTACGAACCGGTCCAATCCATCCAGGTGGACGGGATGTGCCGCGAGATTCACTCGGTACACGGCAACCTCCACCCCGACCTGGCGATGACCGCGATGCGCCTGGCCCAACAAGTCGCCGACCTGGTCGGGTCGATCGGAGTCCTGGCGGTCGAGTTGTTCGTGGTGGGGAATACCGATGGCCAGCCCGCGTTGCTGGTCAACGAGGTGGCGCCCCGACCCCACAACAGCGGCCATCACACCATTGATTCCTGCGTCACGTCCCAATTCGAGAACCACACGCGCGCCGTGCTGGGCTGGCCGCTTGGATCGGTCACCCAACGGTCGCGGGCCAGCGTCATGGTCAACGTCGTCGGGGGCACCGGAGACCCCCGGGCACGGGTGCCGTCGGTGGGCCCTGACGTAAAAATCCATCTCTACGACAAGACGCCCCGGCCGGGCCGCAAGGTCGGTCACGTGACGGTCGTCGGGGATGACCACGCCATCGCGACGGCAAAGGCCCGGGCCGCAGGTGCGATACTTGAAGGTCGACTCGTGGCTGCGGAGGGGCCGATGACATGAGCGATGGACCATTGGTCGGCGTCACGATGGGCAGCGACAGCGATCTGCCGGTGATGGACGACGCGATCCAGGTGCTTGCCGAATTGGACATCGCCCATGAGGTGCGGATCGTCTCGGCCCACCGCACGCCCGACGTGATGGCGGAGTACGGGCGGACCGCGGCGGGACGGGGACTGAAGGTCATCATCGCCGGCGCCGGCGGGGCCGCCCATCTGCCGGGTATGTTGGCCGCCCACACCTCTTTGCCGGTCATCGGGGTTCCGGTTCCCGTGGGCAACCTGCAGGGTGTCGACGCGTTGTTGTCAATCGCGCAGATGCCCAAGGGGGTGCCGGTGGCGACAATGGCGATCGGAAACGCGCGTAATGCCGGGTTGCTGGCCGCGCGCATCCTGGCCGCATTCGATGCGGATCTGGCGCCAGCGCTGGAGGCAGTGCACCAAGAGATGCGCGACAAGGTTGCTGACGCCGACCAGCGTGTGACCCAACGCTACGGTGACACGGCGCCCGGTTTCGGCTTCACTGGATAAACCCACGGGTTTGTCGCACTTCAGTCGCCGTGGCGGACAAAGACGACACTCGCTTTCGCGACGCTCGACGTCCTCAGTAGTCAACAGCGGCGCTGCTGGGTTCTTCCTCGGTGGGCTCGTCAGCGGGTTCGCCCTCGGCTGAGGATTCGGCTTCAATGGCGTCCCCGGCGGGGTCGATCAGGAACCAGACCCCGCCGACCCCCTGTCCGTTGGTGTCGCCCGGTGCCTGGTCGGCTGCGAAGTAATACACGGGGTGCCCGGCGTAGGTGACCTGCATCTCGCCGTCGTCGCGTTCGGTGGTACCAAGCAAACTGTCGTCCGCGTCGCCGGCGACGCTGGCTTGACCGGTCACGGCGGGCCAGGCTTCGGCGCAGGCGTCGGTGCAGGTGCTCTCTTGCCCGGTGTCGTTGGTGAACAGATACAACGAGTTGCCCTCACCGTCGACCAGCATGGGGCCAAACTGATCTGATTCCTCGGTCGATACGACGACTGTCGCGCCCTCGTCCGCGGGCTCACTGGCGTCTGCGGTCGCGCCGCCCGTGGCCTCGTCCTCGGTCGGTGTCGCGTCCCTCGTCGGTGTCGCTTCCTGTTCTGTCGCCCCGGCATCCTCGGTGGGAGTGGCTTCTTCTGTGGCTGTCGGCTCTGTGTTCGTTGGCTCTGGGGGTGTGGTCTCCTCCGCGGGCGAAGGCGTGGTCGTTGTGCTGTCAGCGGGCGTTGTCACGGCCACATCGGCTGTGGCGGCGGTGTCGTCCTCGGCGCTGGCACAGCCGCCGGCAACCAACAACAGCAAGCTGAACAGTGCCGGGACCATGGATCGGCGGGTCATGAGATCTCCTAACGCGATCAGAGGGGCTGACGATGTGTACGCCCGGAACCGATCGGCGGTTCACTCTGCGGTGGGGGTCAGGGTCAACACCACCTGACCCGCCCCGTCGGTGACAAGGACCTGGGTCAAGGTGGTCGTCGCGATTCCCGAGCCGCCACGCCATCTGACGGCATGACCCTCCGTGGCAGTCCAGCCACCCACGGCCTGCTGCTGCGATTGATCATCGACGGCGACGACTTGGAAGCTGTCACGATCCGGTAGGTCGGTCAGGTCCAGTTGGATCGTGGTGCCCCAGGCCCACTCCCACGCGGTCGCCTCCCCCTGGATGGACTGGGCGTCCGGCGCCAGGCTCTGCAGCGCCAGTGGGGTTCCCTCCCGCTGTTGATCGAACAGACCGCTGGACAACACCAAGACGGCAACCAGCGCCACGCAGGCCGCGGCCGCCAGGGTCTGCCACAGACGCAACCGGCGTGTGGCCACGGTTTTGGCCGCCCCGATCTCGGCCATGACCTGATCGCTGAGGTGCCCAGGAAGGGCGATGGAGGACGGGACCTCGTCCACCTGCTGCAACAGCCCGGGCAGGGGAGCGAACGCAGCCAACTGCTCCCGACAGGGCGGGCAGTTGGCCAGATGCGCCTCGACCGCTGCACGATCGTCTGCGTCCAGCCCTCCCAGGGCG
>JBBSNE010000217.1:0-5247 GCA_038232815.1 Euzebyales bacterium
CAGCACGATCACGGGGGCGCAGGTCACCCGGTTACAGGGTGCGTCCCGGTATGACACCGCGGCAGCCGTGATCAGCGCCACCTTCGGACCCGTCGACACCGTTTTGGTCGCCACCGGCGAGGCCTTCGCCGATGCCCTGGCCGCAGGCGCTGCCGCGACGGCCCGTGGGGCGCCACTGGTGTTGGTCGGCAGCGACGGTGTGCCTGCGGTCAGCCGTCAGGTCATCCAGGCGTTGCAACCGGATGCCGTGATCATGGTCGGCGGAACGGCAGCCCTGAGCGATGTGGTGGCCCAGCAGTTGGCTGCAATTCCCACCGGACCCTTCACCACGCGCGGTGACGACGGCCTTTCCCCACCCGCTGATCCACTGCCCGAGCCGACCCCCTCGCCAGAGCCGAGCCCACAGCCCAGTCCGAGCCCACAGCCCAGTCCAAGCCCACAGCCCACGTCAAGTCCCGGGCCTCCGGAGCCGGTGCAGCCTCCTCCCGAACCCTGAGAAACCTGCGGCCCGCCATAAATTTCACACAAAGCAGTCTGCGTCCCACAGGCTACAGTTGGGACAAGTTGATTCGCGACGTGACCCCCGCCGAAGCCGCGGAAGCCATGCAAGACGGTGCAGTCCTTTTGGATGTGCGTGAGCCGTTCGAGGTGGCCACCGCCCACATCGACGGCGCGATACCCATCCCCATGGGTGAGGTCATCGGACGAATTGATGAACTTCCCAGCGACCGCACCGTGTTGTGCCTGTGCCATCACGGCGGTCGCAGCGCCCAGGTAGCTGCCTACTTGGCGGGACAGGGATATGACGTCGCAAACGTGACCGGCGGCATCGACCAGTGGTCGATCAGTCACGACCCCGACGTCCCCCGCTACACCTGATTCTTTGTCGCCCCGGCGCCACCTTCCACCCGGCGCGGGACGAACCACATTCTACGAACTGAGACCTTTGTGAGTATTTCCAAGACATTCGCCGACTTCGGCGTCGAACAATCCATCTGTGACAGCCTGGCCGCGGTCGGCATCACCGACCCGTTCCCGATTCAAGAGATGACCCTTCCGCTGGCCCTCCGGGGCGCCGACATCATCGGGCAGGCACGAACCGGGACCGGCAAGACCCTCGGGTTCGGCATCCCGATGTTGCAACGCATCGATCTTGACGGCGGCCTGCAGAGTCTGGTCATCGTCCCCACCCGGGAACTGTGCCTGCAGGTCAGCGAGGACCTGGCCCAGGCCGGCAAGGGCCGAGGGGTCGACGTGGTCGCCGTCTACGGCGGCAAGGCCATGCAACCGCAGATCGACGCGATCGCCGGGGGCGCCCACCTGGTCGTCGGAACGCCCGGCCGCCTGCTTGACCTGTCCCGGCGTGGCGTCATGGATCTTTCCCAGTGCCACGGGTTGGTCCTGGACGAAGCCGACGAGATGTTGGACCTGGGATTCTTGCCCGACGTCGAGGCACTGGTCGAGATGTGTGCCAGCCAACGCCAGACGTTGTTGTTCAGCGCCACGATGCCGGCACAGATTGTCAGCCTGGCCCGCCGGTACATGACCAAACCGACCTTCATGCGCGCCGAGGTCGAAGAAGTCACCATCGCCCCACAGACCAAGCAGTACTTCTTCAGTTGCCACCGTATGGACAAGCCTGCGGTTTTGGCCCGGATCTTGACCTCACCCGACCGTGGGCTGTGCGTGGTGTTCTGCCGTACCAAACGCATGGCTGACATCCTGGCCGAAGAGTTGCGTGAGCGTGACGTCAAGGCCCAGGCCATTCATTCTGACCTGCGTCAAGAAGCGCGGGAGCGGGCACTCCAGAAGTTCCGCGACGGTAAGACAACGGTGCTGTGCGCTACCGAGGTCGCCGCCCGCGGCTTGGACATCGACGACGTCACCCATGTTGTCAACTACGACTGCCCCGACGACCACAAGATGTACCTGCACCGCATCGGGCGTACAGGCCGGGCCGGGGCCGACGGGGTGGCCATCACCTTTGCCGTGTGGAATGAGTTGCCTCGCCTGGAGATGATCCGTCGCGATCTGGACATCGATGAGGAGATCCTTGAGGTCTTTTCGACCTCGCCCCTGCTTGACGAATTGTTCGACCTGCAACCCGCGGCCGCGAAGAAAAAGATCCCGTCCACGCCCCAAGCCCGCGAGGGCAAGGCCTCACGTAGTCGCCGCAACGCATCGAATCGGCAGGAGTCTGTCGACAAACAGCCGGCCAGGTCATCACAAGACGACCGTCGGTCCAACAAGCCCGTCGCGTCATCGGTCGAACCGCCTGCGAATCGCAAGGACACGACGACGCCGGGCGACACGACCCGCACCCGCCGCCGCACAAAAACGGTCACCGCGAAGGCCGCCACCTCACCGACTGCTCCTGCAAAACAGTCCACATCTGACACAAACCGCAAAGCCGATGTCGATGGACAACGCCAGTCGACCGAGAATGCGCCTGCTCCCAAGCAGTCTCGCAAGCGAACCGACAAGCAGCCCTCGACACCCCAACGGTCGCGCAACAAAAGCAGGTCTTCAGACCGCGATGGTGGTTCTGGCCGCGACCAGGCGTCGAGCCGAACAAACCGCAAGCGTCGCGGCGACAGCGGTCGTACGGATGGGCGTCGCAAACCCGAAACCGTCGACAGTGCCACAGCACGCGGGGACGGTCAGCCACGCCTGACCCGGAAGCTGGAGGTCCAGAACCTGCCGTAGGCGCTAGGGGGTCACCAGATCATGGATCTGGGGGTACAGGTTGGGTCCGGCAGCAATGATTCCGTCGTGACCCGGTAACCCACCTGGCAATGGGCCGGTCAACCCCCCGGCGCATCGGACCACGACCGCGCCCGCAGCCCAGTCCCAGCGTCGGGTCGAGTCTTCGTAATAGGCGTCCACCCGACCTGCTGCCACCGCGCACAGATCAAGGGCTGCAGAACCGACCCGGCGGACATCGCGAGCCCGGGTCAGCACCCGACCCGCCACGCCGGCCTGGCTCATGCGGTGATCGCGATCATAGGAAAAGCCTGTGGCGACCAACGCCATCGGCAGATCCACTGGTTCCCGCACCGTTATGGCCACGTCGTTCAGCGTCGTCGCAAGCCCGTCGGCCGCTGCGAACAGCTCATCCGACAGCGGATCCAACACCACACCGGCGATGCCCCGCCAACGGCCATCGTCATCCACGGCTTCCACAGCGACACTGACCGCCCAGCCGCGCAGACCGTACAGATAGTTGACGGTGCCGTCCAAGGGATCGATCACCCAGCGAAGGCCGCTTCGTCCTTGCCGGTTGGCCCCCTCCTCCCCCAGGACGGCATCATCTGGTCGCGCCGCGGCCAAGATCTTCACCAGCGTCTGCTCACTGTCGGCGTCTGCCACCGACACCGGATCGGTGAGACTGGACTTGGTGTGAACGCCCAGATCGCCCCCCTGTTGCGCCTTTTCGTGATGCTGCAGCAACACCGTCGCTGCGGCCCGGGCCGCCTCTGTCGCCAAACTGAGAAGGGCCGGTCCAGTGGGCCTGGTCACCGAGGAAGACCCAACCGTGGTTTCAGCCAGGCACGGCGAAGCCCACAGGGGCAGGTGGCAAAGACCGAGTGAGACCGCCACGGGGCGATCAGGGTCAGGGGAAGGGCGTTGCGCACGGCTTGTGCCATGGGTAACGGGCAGTCGACCCCGCAGTGGCCACATTCGACGTGCAAGGCGCTTGGACCTGAGGGCAGACGAGGGTCATCCGCCGAAGTCGGCGCAGCCGGATCGGTCGCGGGTGGCGCGGTCGCCGCTGCACCCGGGGTCGTCGGGGGGGTCGACACGCTGAACAATGCCGCGCGTCCTGACGGATCAGCCCGGTCAGAGTCGGGTTGGGCTGTCTCTTCGCGCTCCAACAGCCGCTTCTCAGGCGGCTTTATCCGGTCGAATCCACTCATTGCGCGTTCCCTTTGCCCTTGGATTTTTTGCCGCCTTCCGCTGCAGCCCGATCACCCGGCAGCGCCTTCAGGCCGTGCAATTCGGCTGCGATCACCCGGTAGGCCGCCGCGCCGGGCACCTTGGGGGCGTGGGTCAAGATGGTGTGTCCGTTGTTCGGCGCCTCGCTGAAACGTATGGACTTGCGCACCGGCACGCCGATCACCTTCAAGTCGTAACGCGACTGCATGTCGGCCAGAACTTCCCGGGCGTGGTTGGTCCGCCCGTCATACATCGTGGCCACCAGACCAGCGATGGTCAGATCCCGGTTGGTCAGATGTTGCACGTCGGCGATCGTTTCCAGTAGTTGTGAGACCCCCCGATGACTCAACGTCTCGCACTGCACCGGGATCACAACCTGGTCCGCGGCCGTCAGCCCGTTGAGGGTCAGTACGCCAAGCGATGGGGGGCAATCCAGGAAGATCGCGTCATAGCTGTCCCGCAGATCCTCGATCTGGGCCCGCAGGACATACTCCCGGCCAGTGCGGGACAGCAGTGCGACCTCCGCACCCGACAGGTCCAGGTTGGCCGGTGCCAGGTCGCACTCATCGTGGCTCAGCACCGTCGAGGTCAGGTTCTGACGCCCGGTGACCACCTCGTGAAGCGTGGGGGATAAGTCGTCAGGGTCATATCCGAGCGAGAAGGTCAGGCACGCCTGCGGGTCCAAATCGACAACCAGAACCTTCAAACCACGGGCTTGCAGGGCGGCCGCCAGGCTTGCCGTGGTCGTGGTCTTGGCCACTCCGCCTTTTTGGTTGGTCACCGCGTACACGACAGCACTCATCGGCGTCGGAGCCTACATCGCGGGAATCTGACTGCTGCCCCAGATGGGTGGACGTATCGTTGTCACAGGAAAGGGTCAAGTGAGTCGGCGCACGTGCCGAAGATGTATGACCAAGTACGGGCAATCCACTCTGTGCAAGGAGTTCTTCTCACATGTCAGCATCACCCGGATCACGACACTGGTCCCGTCGCGTGTGCCTGCTGTTCACGCTGCTGTCCTTGTTGGCCCTGCCAACCCCCGCGGCCGCAGAGTCAGAATGCGTCACCGATGCGGTTGGCGACGTCACCGACATGGCAAGCGAGACGGCGACTGACGTTCCGGCCGCTGACATCGTCGCGTCCTGCATCGAGTTGACCCCCGACACCATTGAGATCTCCGTCCGCGTCGTTGCCGCCACCGACCCCACCGACCCGGCATGGGACGACTTCTCCTCAGCCATCGGCGCGGCAATCGATGTCGATGGGGTCGAAGGTGAAGAATTTGATGTCAACTTCGCTCGTTTCGACGGC
>JBBSNE010000218.1:0-5230 GCA_038232815.1 Euzebyales bacterium
AACCAACAACGACATCCCCACCACGCTCACCACACCCTGCTGACCCACCGCGGGTTACGCCGCGGTCAAAACCGTCCCGCCACCCACACATTCGTCGTCGCGGTAGATGACGACGGCCTGCCCGGGTGCGACAGCCGTCGGTCGGTTCTGGGGAAAGGCCACGGTCATCGTGTCCGCGCGCAGGTCCAGCGACACCGGCAAGGGGTTGGAGTGGTAGCGGACCTGTGCGGTGAGCCCCTCTTCGGATGTGGCCGGAGGGGTAGTGGTCCACGTCACCGCTTCGGCTGTCAGCTCGCGCACTTCAAGGTCCCGGCGGCGACCGACGGTCAAGGTGTCACCGGCGATGCCGGTCACAAAGCGTGGTTCGGAAAGTCCGCTGATACCCAACCCGCGACGCTGGCCGATCGTGTAGCCGTAGGTTCCGTCGTGGCCGCCAAGTTGGGTGCCGTCATGATCCACGATCGGTCCCGGGCGTGGGCCGAGTCGGTCTGCCAAGAACCCGGCGGTGTCACCGGAGGGGATGAAACAGATGTCGTGGCTGTCCGGTTTGGTCGCGGTCACCAGGCGGCGGTCCGCGGCCATCGCCCGCAGATCGGTCTTCAGGTAATCACCGACCGGGAAGGCCGAGTGGCGTAGCTGAGCCTGAGAGGCCATGTACAGCACATAGGTCTGGTCCTTGCCCGGATCGACCGGCCGGTGCAGTCGCACGGTCCCGTCGGCGTCGGTGCGAAGGCGGACGTGATGGCCGGTGGCCAGCAGGTCGAAACCGGCCGCCAGGGCACGCTGCATCAGCGCGGCGTACTTGACCCGCTCGTTGCAGCGGACACAGGGGTTTGGGGTTCGGCCGGCGGCGTACTCGTCGACGAAGTCATCCACCACCCGTTCGTTGAACTGCTCGGCGAAGTCCCAGACGTAGTACGGGATGCCCAACAGGTCCGCGACCCGCCTGGCATCCCGGGCATCATCCAGGGTGCAACAGCCCTTGCCGGGCAGTCCGGAGGGGGTGTCGGCCATCTTCAGATGCACCCCGGTGACGTCGTGCCCCTGCTCGACCAGCAGGGCGGCGGCCATACTGGAATCCACCCCGCCGGACATGGCGACCATCACCCGCGCCATGTCACGGCCACCGCCGTTCGCCAGTTACTCATTGACATCGACGGTAGCCGTGCAGCCCGGGGCGGCCACGCCCTTCAGGATTTGACCGCGGCGTTATGTGGGCCTGAAGGACAGGTCACGAGCCCGCATCGTCCTGGGCGCAAGGCGAACGAACCCCTGCTCGTCAGGGGAGTCAAAGATGTCACTGAAACGCGGATCCCAGCGCGTTTCATCCGTGCCCAAGTACTTGCGCAGTTTCCGTCGGGCCAGGTCCGGCTGGAACGGACCCACTTCTGCCGGGCCGTAGGCGATGATCTGGATGACCTCACCGGTCGTCAGATCGTAGGTGTCGACTGCCAGGGCAACCTCGGGGTCGTGCTCCAGCCGTTTGTGGAGTCGAGAATACTCACTGGTCAGCCACCAAAATGCCTGGTCCTCCCAAAGGAACCACACCGGTCTGATCGTCGGTCCGTTCGTGGCGACATGTGCGGTCAGCGGCCCGGCCAGGACCCGCTCGATGTCGACATCCTCGGGGTTGTCCAGCCGAACCATCGCCCCTGAGAATACCCAGCCTCTCGACCGCCCGGATGCCGACCCCACACGTGAGCAGAACCCGGGCACCATCGGGTGCTACGCCGCCGCGGCCCCCCGCAGCCGTGCTACTGATTCGCCAAAGATCGCCCCGGCCTGGTCCACATCCTCCGCGCTGGTCGTGGATCCCAGTGAGAGGCGGATGTGCGCTGCGTCAGTCGGGGCACCGATCGCATCCAGCACATGACTTCGCTGGGCGGCCCCGGATTGACACGCCGATCCGGTCGAGCAGGCCACGCCGCGGCGGTCCAGGTCCATCAACAGGGCTTCGGCATCACACGCCGCCACAGCCACGTGAACGTTGTTGGGCAGGCGCAGGGTTGGGTGGCCGTTCAACATGACCCCGTCCAGGGCGGTCAGACACGCCGTCAGGTCATCCCGCAGGTCCGTCAGACGATCCTGTTCGGCCTTCTGGTGCCCGGCCGTCAGCTCTGCGGCCGCCCCGAATCCGACAATGCCAGCAACATTCAACGTGCCGGAGCGGACGCCCCGTTCCTGACCTCCGCCGTGCAAAACGGGATGCGGCGCCACATCCCGACGCAGCACCAACACCCCCACGCCGGTCGGTCCGTTGAACTTATGGGCGCTGAGCGATGCCGCGGTCAGCTGCCAACCGGCCAGGTCCAGTGGGATCTTGCCAAACGCCTGGACGGTGTCGGAGTGCAACGCCACGCCCTGTTCAGCCAACGCAGGCCCGATGACGTCCAACGGCTGGATGGTCCCCAACTCGTTGTTGGCCGCCATCACGCTGACGACCGCGGTGTCCCCATCCACTGCGGAAAGCACTTGGTCAGCGTCGACCACGCCGTCGAATCCGACACCCACGACCTTGACGGTGACGCCTTCTTGATTCCGTAGCCATTCGCAGGTCTCCAGCACCGCATGGTGCTCGATGGCCGTGGTGACGACATCGGTGCCGGTGCCCGCCTGACGGGCGGCCCACACCAGACCCTTGATGGCCTGATTGTCGGCTTCGGTCCCACCGGAGGTGAACAGCACCTCCAACGGGGTCACTCCCAGGGCTGCCGCGACCCGATCGCGGGCATCCTCGACCGCCGCTCGCGCCGCCCGCCCGGCGGCGTGCAGGGACGAGGCGTTGCCGACCGCCCCGGCCGTAAGCCAAGGCCCCATCGCCTCAGCCACCTCCGGTGCCAACGGCGAGGTCGCGGCATGGTCCAGGTAGATCACGCTGACGACGGTAGCCGACCCAACAGCCCCGCAGCCGCCGAACGCCCCCGCTACGTGTGCACTTAAGCGCGTATGACGACCGACCTGCACATCGACGACGGGGAGGCGCGGAGTGGTCAGCGCACCACCCGCTGGATGTGCACTTGGGCCCGGATGAGAGCCGACCTACACATCGGGGCCAGGGGCGACCCAACCGCTCGGGCCTACGCCCCGGGCCCAGGCGGGCCCGGCGGTCGGGGCAGCGCAACACTCACTCGATGTGCACTTGGGCCCGGATGAGAGCCGACCTACACATCCGTGCCGACCGCCCGGCCACCCAAAACAGTGACGCCCCCGACGAGTGGGTCGCCGGGGGCATGTCGAATGATAGCGCGGCGGGACTACCCCTTGCGCTTGTTGATCTCCTCGACCAGAACCGGGATGACCTTGTACAGGTCGCCGACGATGCCGATATCGGCGATGGAGAAGATCGGTGCCTCCGCATCCTTGTTGATCACCGCGATGGTCTGGCTGGTCTGCATCCCCGCGCGATGCTGGATCGCACCGGAGATGCCGTTGGCCAGGTACAGCTGCGGTGACACGGTCTTTCCGGTCTGACCGATCTGGTGGTTGTGGGCGATCCAGCCGGCGTCGGTGGCCGCACGTGACGCCCCGACCGCCCCGCCCAGGGCATCGGCCAACTGCCCGATCAAATCGAACCCGTCAGAGTCTCCCAGTCCCCGGCCCCCCGACACCACGATGGCGGCCTCAGTCATCTCAGGGCGACCAGATTCCTTTGCCTCGACCCGGTCGGTGATCTTGGTTCGGGTGGCGTTGTCGGGCAGGGTCACGTCCAACTCGACGACCTCTGCAGCCCCACCGCCGCTGGCCTCGGCCTGGAAGCTGTTCGGCTTGACCCCGACGAACTGGGTGCGGTCACCCTCGACTTGGCACTGCGACGTCATGTCGCCGCCGAAGATGGCCTTGGTCGCGACCATCCGGTCACCCTGTAGCTCCAGATCCACCGCGTCAGCGACCACACCACCACCGGTACGCACCGCCGTGCGGGCCACGATGTCGGTGACGAAGGGGTCGGCGGCGTACAACACGATCGGTGCGCCGGATGCCTCGATGGCGGCCGCAAGTGCTGCAACCTGCGGTTCCGTGGCGTACTCATCGGCCTCTGTTGCCCCCCACACGTAGGCCTTGGTGGCGCCGTACTCGCCGACCTTGTCGGCAACAGCGCTGGCGTCCGCCCCAAAGATCGCCGCGGACACGTCGCCGTCGCCGATCGTCTTCGCCGCGGTCAAGATCTGGTTGGAGACCTTTTTCGGGCTGCCGTCGGCGTGCTCGATCAACACAAGGATGTCAGTCATGTTCAAGCGCTCCTAGATGAACTTCTTGTTGACCAGGAAATCGACCAGGGCCTTCGCCCCGACCTGCCCCGACCCGTCGTCTTCGATCTTGTCACCAGCCTGCTTGGGGGGTTTCGGCGTCGCCTCCAGAACCTGCGTGGCCGATCCGGCATAGCCGGCGTCGTCCGGCGACAACCCGATTCCCGCCAGGTCCTTGGTGTCCAACGGCTTCTTCTTGGCCGCCATGATGCCTTTGAAGGAGGGGTAGCGGGGCTCGTTGATCGCCTCGACCACGCTGACGACCACCGGGATCGACGCCTGCACGGTTTCGTGACCGGCCGCGGTCTCGCGATCGGCTTCGACCGTGCCGTCCTGGCCCACCTCCAACCGCTTGGCGTAGGTCAGGGCCGGAACCTCCAAATACTCGGCCAACATGGCCGGAACCAACATCGACCGAGCGTCGGAGGATTGGTTGCCCATGATGATCACGTCCCATTCCTCATCCTTCAAAGCCGCCGCCAGCACCCGGGCCGTGGCGGTGGCATCCGATCCGCTCAAGGCCTCATCAGTCACCTGGATGGCAGCGTCCAACCCGTAGGACAACGCTTTTCGGACAGTCTGTTGCGCGCTGTCGGGCCCCATGCACAGAGCGACGACCTCGACGTCGTCACGCGACTCTTTGATACGCATGGCCTCTTCGATGGACCATTCGTCGTTGGCGTTCAGGATTGTCTCGACGGACTCGCGGTCGACGGTCAGGTCGTCGGTGAGCTTCTTCTCGGCGGCCGTGTCCGGCACGCGTTTGACTGGGCAGATGATTCGCACTGTGCTGAACCTCGTCTAAAGAATGGTTGGTAATACGTCAATACCCGACCTTACTGGTTGTTCGACGTCGACCGAAATCCGATTGGCCAGGATGCACTACGACGGGGCATTCGGTGTGGCTGTCCAGCTCTGCAGATCAGTGACCGTACTGGGAGAAAGACCTCCCCAGACCAAGATCTGCCGCCCGGTCCATGATG
>JBBSNE010000219.1:0-5219 GCA_038232815.1 Euzebyales bacterium
CGCTACGTGCTGACGCCTGATGTCTTTGAGCACATCAGCCAGACCAAACCGGGCCGGGGTGGAGAGATCCAACTGACCGATGCCCTGCGGGCGCAGGCTCAGGCCGAGCCGATCCGTGCCGTCAAGTTCGAGGGCGTCCGCTACGACGTGGGTCTAAAGGCCGACTACCTGCAGGCCACGGTGGCAGTGGCCGCCCAGCGCCACGATCTTGGACCCGAGTTCCGAAAGTTCCTGAGGTCCTTTGTTGCCACCATGGACTCTGACGGGTCAGGTTGAGGGATGGCGCATCGCCACCACGTCGATCCGTCAGAACTGACAGCGCTGGCTGACTACCGCCGACAGATCCTCTCAGGACTTCGGCCGTTGCCACCCGTGTCCGTCAAGCTGTTGGACGCCGGCGGGACCGTATTGGCCCAGGACGTGGTGGCGGCGGGGGACATCCCTCCCTTTGCCAACTCGGCCATGGACGGCTTCGCGGTCAAGGCCGACGACGTGAGTGAGGGCAGCACACTGAGGGTTGCGGGTGAGATTGCGGCCGGTTCGCCAGACCTTCCGTCGCCGGGGGCGGGTCAGGCCATACGCATCATGACCGGCGCGCCCATGCCTGTCGGCGCGACCGCCGTTGTCCCCGTCGAAGTCGTCACTGAAGCTGAGGGCCAGGTTGTCCTGCACCTGGATCCGGCCCCCGGCGACAACGTGCGGTCTGCCGGTGAGAGTGTGCGGGCGGGTGAAACGGTGTTGCAGACAGGGCGCCTGGTTGGCGCGGCGGAGATCGGCATGCTGGCGGCCATGGGTGTGGCCGAGGTCAGCGTCCACCCCCGGATAAAAGTCGCGACGATTGCGACGGGAGATGAGTTGGTCGAACCCGGCACGCCACTCAAGCCGGGACAGATCCATGAGTCGAACTCCTACGGTCTGGCCGCTCAGGTTTCCGAAGCCGGAGGGATTGCCCAGCGACAACCCATCGCACCCGATGACGAGGGGGCCTTGCGAGAGGCTTTCGAACACGCGTTGACGCAAGCCGACATCCTGGTCACCAGTGGTGGGGTGAGTGCCGGACTGTATGACCTGAGCAAAAAGGTGTTGGCCCAGATGGGGGATGTCCGCTTCTGCAAGGTCGGGATGCAGCCTGGCATGCCACAAGCCTTCGGCACCATCGACGGTACGCCCGTTTTCGGCCTACCGGGCAATCCGGTGTCCAGCGCGGTCAGCTTCGAGGTCTTGGTCAGGCCGGCGATGCGCGTGTTGCAAGGCCGTAGTGATTTGAACCGCCCGCGGGTGACCGCTCGGCTGGCCGAGGACGTGCGCAGTCCCCAGCACAAGGTGTCGTTCCTACGAGTGACCTTGACACAACGCGGGCGGGAGTGGCTGGCCAGCACCACCGGCGCCCAGGGATCAGGGATCCTACGGTCCATGGTGTTGGCGGACGGTCTGGCCGAGGTCCCCGCCGACCGCACGACCCTTGCCGCCGGTGACAGCGTCACCGTCCATCTGTTGTCCACGCCATGACCTGCCCGGAGCCCACAGAGCCGGCCCTGACCCACCTGAACCAACGGGGCGACGCGCGGATGGTCGACGTCGGCGCCAAGCAGGTCACGCAACGTCAGGCGGTGGCCAGCGCCGAAGTCCGGTTGTCCCCCGCGACGGCGAGGTTGTTGGCCGAGGGAGGGCTACCCAAGGGTGATGCGTTGGCCACTGCGCGATTGGCGGGGATCATGGCTGCCAAGCGAACGCCGGACCTGATCCCGTTGTGCCACGTGATCGCCCTGTCGGCTGTGGAGGTCGACGTGGACGTCGATGTCGAGTCGGGGCTGGTGAAGATCACCGCCACCGCTCGGGCTGCTGACCGGACCGGGGTTGAGATGGAGGCCTTGGTGGCGGCCTCGACCGCGGCCCTGACAATCTATGACATGACCAAGTCCGTCGAGCGCGGCGCGGTCATCGAACACGTGCGTCTGGAGCACAAAACCGGCGGCAAGAGCGGCGACTGGTCCCGAGACGCACAGGGGGCCGACGATGGAACCTGATGGTGTGGCGATTCGGATCATCACCGTGTCGACCCGAGCAAGCGCAGGGGTGTATGAGGACACGGCTGGCCCTGCGGTGGAGGAGGTGCTGCGCGGCGCCGGGTTTTCGGTCCTGGGGACCACCGTGGTCCCCGATGGCCGAGAGGGAGTGGCGGCCGCGATCATCCAGGCCTGCGCCGACGCCGATGTGGTCATCACCAACGGGGGGACCGGCTTGCACCCGAACGACACGACACCAGAGGCGACGTGGGACGTCATCGACCGAGAGGTTCCCGGCGTGGCTCAAGCCATTCGGG
Source organism: Euzebyales bacterium (assembly GCA_038232815.1). GTDB lineage: Bacteria > Actinomycetota > Nitriliruptoria > Euzebyales > Euzebyaceae > Euzebya. Next base: position 2,324 of record JBBSNE010000219.1, read on the forward strand.
CCCGTTCCCTGCAGATCACGCCGATGGCGATGTTGTCGCGTGCGGTGGCCGGTATGCGTGGCACAACGTTGATCATCAACGTTCCCGGATCCCCCAAGGGCGCCCGTGAATCGGTGGAGGTCGTTGCGCCGGTGCTGGTTCATGCGGTAGACCAGATGGCAGCCGGGGACCATGCCCGGTGAGCAGGGTTGTGACAGTGGCCAAACTGGAACTTTTGGGCAGGTGGTGTGAGATGGATGTGCATGCAAGCTACTGCTCGGTGACTCCACGTTTTCCATCTTCCCCGATGCGAGCCTGCGCCTGATGTTGTTGACCGACCGGCCCTCCGGTCGCCAGCTCATGGTGCTTGACGACGCCGAAACCATAACCTGTCAGGCTCGGCGCCGGGCGGTCCTGCAAAGGCGTCGCCGTGAGGGGTTTCAACGTGTCGGCGTTGTCGGTTTGGTCGCCGCGGTCGGGGCGGTACTTGCCGGGCTCTCGATCGTGATGGTCGGAGTGGCCCTGCTGGTCCTGATTGCCACCATGGCGGTGACGTATCGCCATGCCCGCGGCCGTCAACAGCAGGTCCGGCGCATTCGTAGCCGACTGAACCCAGGACCCGGCATCGGCGCCCCCCGTCCCAAGGGAGGTTTCACGACCACCCGCCACCGCTCCGGTGGCCCCATCTGGATCGACGACCGCGCCGCATGAGCCCGACCGGTCGTTGGGCACACGAATTGACCAATTCCGTCAGGGTCAGGCCCACGAGCCGTGGTCGATTCGTGCTCCGGTGAGACGGTGACCAGTACCTTTGACCTTCGGGTGGGCTTTCTCCGCGCGGCACGTTGGTCGATGTGTGCGTCCGTCGCGTCTGGACGCCGTCCCGGCTATCATCCGATGATCTGGTAGGGGGCTGTAGCTCAGTTGGTAGAGCGCCTCGGTCGCAATCCGCCGGCAGCCCTGGGGTCACAATTTCATAGGGGGCTGTAGCTCAGTTGGTAGAGCGCCTCGGTCGCATCGAGGAGGCCTGGGGTTCGATTCCCCACAGCTCCACGAGTGCGGCTGCAATCAGCGCGCACACGAAGCCGGTCGGCTTGCGTATCTGGAACTGGACGCCGACGGTGGGCGCATCGGCGGCGGCATGCATCAGCTCCGAAGGCCAGGGACCTGGAACCGGTGCGGCTCCGGATCCTTGAGGAACCGGGGGCGTTCGAGGGCGTTCTCGAGACGCTGGACGATGCAGAGACCGACATCGAACGCGCTGACGCCGTCAAGACGATGCCCCGCGGGTTCGCCGACCACGCCGACCACCCGTACGCCGACATCATCCGGCTGAAGCAACTTCTCGCCATGCGCCGGATCCCGAAGACGGCGTGGATCGATGACACCGCTGCCGATCGCGCGACGGACGCGGTTGGAGCCCTTGCAGCGCTCTACGAGTTCATCGAGACCGCACGTGACTGAGGCACCCGTCGATCGCTAGGCTGCCCCGAGGCGACTCCGGGGTCAGATGTCGGCGGTCACGGGCGCCGGCGGCGGTGCCTTGTGCACGACGAGGTCGGTGACATCGGCCAGGTGGTCGAAGTCGCGATCATTGTGGAGGATGGCGCAGTCCTCACGGACGCAGACGGCGGCGATCAGGCAGTCCAGAGTCCGCCGGATGGTCTTGCCCCTGCTGCGGGCTTGACGGTAGAGCGCGGCGGCGCGGCGGAAGTCGTTCAACGTATCGAGCCGTAGAATGTCGAATGCCGCCAGTCGCTTGTCGACTCGAACGGCCGTGCGGTTGTCACGAAGCCCTTGGAGGATCTCGGCGAGGATCACGTCGGTCAGCGCCACGCCTGCGTCGATATCAATGAGACGCAGCAGTTCGGCGACGTGCGGCTCATCGGTGCGGCCGGCGAAGAAATCCACCCAGACCGTGGTGTCGACGACGATCACTCTGGCTGACCGCGACGGGTCTCCTTCAGGTCGCCGGCCCAGTCGACCGTGCCCAGCAGCTCACGCACACGCTGTCGGTCCTTCCGGCGGACTAGCTCGCGCAGTGCGTGTTCGATCGTTGCCTTCTTGGTGGTCGCGCCGGCGAGTGCCTGTGCCTCGGCCAGAAGATTGTCGTCGATGTCGATGTTCGTTCGCATGTTGCCGGACCATACACACCAGAGGGTGCCAAATGTGTATGGTCGCGGACCAGGGTGTCGATGGCAATGCCGGTCGACGTTGCCGTCGCAGCGGGCGTCAGCGTCGACGACGGCGTGGAGATCCCGACACGGAACACGCCCATGGCCACGTATGTCGCGGCCCTCCGTCACCCTGACGCCACAGACGACATGACCGCACCAATTGAGGTCGTGTGGAACGAGGCTGATCTAATCACCCACCCATGAGACTACGCAAAGGGCGCCGCCTCATGCCCCGTCTGTGCGTTCGGTCGGCGGGCTGGTCCACGCTTGCCCATCCGAACACCGTGCCTGCAGTAATCAGGATGACGCACCACCACACGTGAGCCTCAACCCAGTTGGTCTGGCCGGGGTACACCCACAGCCTGGTGTCCTCCGGCATCAGCCACGACACAAGAGTCAAGCCGAGCAAGGCGGCGGCGGCGGGTCGTCCCCCAACGTCCACGTTGCCCCATTTGATCGTGACGGCCGACAGGGCAATGGTGAGCATGACGATCGTGCCAAGTTCAAGCGTCAAGGCAGCAATTGGCAGCGATGACGGTTCGGTCAGGGGTGCCCGGACCATGACCCACAAGACGGCCGCCCACAGGCTTGACGTCGGCACGAACATGAGCAGCACCCGGACGGTGCGGGGGAGCAACAACGGCGCAGGGGTGCTGTCGCTGAGTTCCGCCGTCGCATCGTCAAGCACGAACGCTGTCGAGAGGGCCAGTAGAAGTGCGGCTGTGCGGACGGCGGCGATC
>JBBSNE010000220.1:0-5197 GCA_038232815.1 Euzebyales bacterium
CCAACCTGAACGTCAATGAGAACTTGACGGTAGATGAGGCCGCATTGCCGGCGGCCAAGTCGGACATCCAGACAACGGCGCCGGGGTCTGAGCCACCCAACGGCCCGGTCCTTGGCCCGGTGGTGTTGGCGGTCGATGGAAACTCATTGGCGCACCGCGGCTATCACGCCTACGCAGCAAGAAGGCAGGAGGGTGATCTGGTGGGCGCTGGCCTGTATGGCTTCTTGGCCCTGCTTGCTGCGGTCGTCGACATCGTTCGTCCGGCTGCGACCGTGGTCGGATTCGACTGCCGTCAGGCCTCGGTCCGCAAGGAGCGGTGGCCGGACTACAAGTCCCAGCGCCCCGACAAGCCAGAGGTGTTGGACGCCTTGTTGGACGAGATCCCGGTGGCGTTGGACGAATTGGGCGCCTACGTCGTCAGCCATGGTGGATATGAGGCCGACGACATCTGTGGGTCCGTTGCCGCACTTGCCACGGCCCAGCGGCGTCGTTGTGTGGTGGCCACGTCGGATCGCGACGCCTTCGCGTTGGTCAGTCAGTCCACCACCGTCTTGCGGATCCGTAGCGGCATGCATCGGGCCCAGGAGTACGACGTGACGCGTTTTCGTCGCGAACTGGGGATCTCACCGGGCCAGTACACCGAGTTCGCGGCCCTGCGAGGTGACACCAGCGACAATTTGCCTGGAATAATGGGCATCGGCCCCAAACGCGCCCGGGATCTGTTGAGCCGCTACGACACCGTCGGGGATGCCGTGGCCGACCCGCTGGGTTGTCGCAGCGTCCTGGGGCCGGAGGTCGGCCAGACACTGATCGAGGACTACGCCGCAACCGATTCGGTCTTCCACCGCAACGTCGAGCTGATGACCATGGCGGATGATCTGGAGATCGATCTGGCGGCGGGTGCCCCCACGGCTCCGATCCATAAGATCGACACCTATTTGCGCGGTCGCCGGCTGGCTGGCCTGATCGCCCGCATGAGCCTGTGTTTCGGGGCGGCGCCGGACAGAGGCGCCGTGCCGATGCCGACTGACGCCGACGCCCCGCCGATCGGCTGACCGTCGGCCGCGGCCGGAGTCAAAGTGATGGGGGGCGGAGGATGACCGGGCGGGGAGGGTGGTACCACCTGAGGACGTCAGCTCGGTCGGCGGTGACTGGGATCATGGTCGTGCTCAGTGCTGGATTGTTGTACGGGACGTTGGTTCATTGGGTTGATCTCATCGTTTACGGGTGGCAGCCGCGGCCTGACTTCGGCACACCCGCCAACGTCATCTGGACGTCCTTGGCGGTCCTCGATCCGTTGGCACTGGCCCTGTTGTGGCCCACGCGGACTCGTCGCGTTGGTGTCATTCTCACACTGCTGATCGTGACGGTTGACGTGCCACTGAATCTTTGGGCCCAGCGGCGAACAGGAACGGAGTGGCCGTTGGGTGGCATCGCCCAACCCCTCACGGCCTTCGCGTTGGTGGCCGTCGCCGGGGCGCCACTCTTGTGGCGAAGCGTCACAGACCTTGGAAGTGGCGCCCCGGCGCCCCGGCGCACCGTAACCGGCAAAGGCATCAGGCGGCCGCGATGAGACCGTCCGCCGCAATCCACACCCGGCTCTGTAACCCCCAAGCTGAAGATGCAAGACTGGCCTCGATGCCAGGGACCAGCTATGACTACGTGATCATCGGGGCGGGATCGGCCGGTTGTGTGCTGGCGGCGAGGTTGAGCGAGGACCCCGCCGCCCGGGTATTGCTGTTGGAGGCCGGAAGCCGCGACACCCACGCCAACATTCACATCCCTGCCGCCTTTCCGAACCTGTTCAAGACCAAATGGGATTGGGACTATTCGACTGAGCCGCAGAAGCAACTCCATGACCGGCGGGTGTACTGGCCCCGGGGCAAGATGCTGGGCGGCTCCTCCAACATGAACGCGATGATCTACATCCGCGGTCATGCCACTGACTTCGACCGGTGGCGAGACCGCTGGGGCTGTACGGGATGGGGCTATGACGACGTCCTGCCGTACTTCAAGCGCAGCGAGGACAACGGATCGCTGCACGACTCCTATCACGGCAGCGACGGACCCCTGAAGGTCAAGGACCAGGTGTCACCACGACCGATGAGTCTGGCCTTCGTCGAGGCCGGTGTCCAGGCGGGTCACAGGGCAAACGACGACTTCAACGGGGCGGAACAAGCTGGTGTGGGCCTGTATCAGGTCACCCAACACAAGGGTCGTCGTCACAGCGTGGCGGACGCCTACCTTCGCCCCGCCCTGTCACGGCCCAACCTGGAGGTATGGACCGACTCCCCGGTCAAACGCATCACCTTCTCGGGAACGCGCGCGGCCGGAGTCATGGTTGCCAGGGACGGCCAGACCACGGACGTTGAGGCCACCGAGGTGATCGTGGCCAGCGGCGCGATCGGGTCGCCCCAGATGCTGATGGCGTCGGGGATCGGACCAGCCCACCATCTGGCCGAACATGGCATCGACGTGGTGCTCGACCTTCCCGGCGTCGGTCAGAACCTGCAGGATCACCTGAGCGTCGGCCCCATCTATGCGTCCCCGTCGCCCGGTAGTCTGCTCGGGGCCGACGCCCCGGCCAACCTGCTGAACTTCTTCGCCCGCGGGAGGGGACCGCTGACCTCAAACGTCGGCGAAGGAGGCCTGTTCGCAAAGACCGACCCGACGCTTCTTGCACCGGACGTCCAGATGCACTTTGTCCCCGCGACGTATCTGAACGAGGGGCTGACAGAGGTCACCGAACACGGCGTCACATTGTCCTCCTGCGTTCTGCGTCCGCGGTCGACAGGGCAGATCCGGTTGCGCAGTGCCGACCCCGCCTGGGCGCCTGCCATCGAAAGCAGATATCTGGACGACCCCGCCGACCTCGACACGTTGCTGGCCGGATACGAAATGGCCGAAGAGGTGCTGGCCCAACCCGCCATGGCGCGCTATCGGGGCCGTCGACTGGTCCCCCCGGCCTCCGCAACCACCGCAGAGCAGGTCACCGACGCGGTTCGCCAACAGGCACAGACGCTGTATCACCCGGTGGGAACCTGCGCGATGGGTACCCACGACGACGCGGTGGTCAACCCCAATGACTTGCGGGTCAACGGTATCGACGGGTTGCGGGTGGTGGATGCTTCGGTCATGCCGGATCTGATCGGCGGCAACACCAACGCCCCGACGATCATGATCGCCGAGAAGATCGCCGAGGCCATGAAGGCCGGGGACTGAGGTCACCAGATGGGCTATCCGACCAGACTGCTGAACGACGACGAACAAATCGTCTTGGACATGCATCCCCATTGGCGGATCTTTTTGGCACCGGGGTTGTTGTTGTTGGCCGCCTTGGCCGTGGTGTTGGTGCTGGCCTATGCGGTGCAGCCTCAGAACCCCCTGTTGATCATCGTCGCGGCGGTTCCGTTGGCCGCGGGACTGGTGTGGTTCGGGTTTCGTTACACCGTGTGGAAGACGACGCATTTTGTGGTCACCACCGATCGGGTGATCTACCGCTCCGGCGTGGTCAGCAAGGCCGGTCAGAACATCCCGCTGGAACGAATCAACAACGTTGCGTTCAGTCAGACGCCGATCGAGCGGATGTTGCGGGTGGGGGATTTGGTGATCGAATCAGCAGGCGAAACCGGCCGCCAGGTCTTCGCCGATGTCTTGGAACCCAGCAAGGTCGAAAATCGGATCTACAAAGAAAGGGAACTGGCCGGCGAACGTGACGACGTGCGGGCGGCCCGGGCCGGCATCTCCATTGCGGATGAGCTGACCAAGCTGGAGGAGTTGCGTCGCCGCGGCGTGCTCAGTGACGAGGAGTTCATCGCCCAGAAGAACCGGTTGCTGGGATAAGGCCAGACAACGGGATCACCCGAAGTTGAATTGTTCGGTCAGGATCCGTTCCTCCAGGTTGTGGTCGGCATCGAACAACATGTTGACGGACTGTTCGGTGTCCTCCGCGATCTCGACGTCGATGACGTTTCGTGCCTCGTTGTGGTCTGCCACCGCACTGACGGGACGTTTCCAGCGCTCGATGACCTCCACCCGGATGCGGGTGTTGGACGGCAACAACGCACCCTTCCAACGTCGCGGTCTGAACGGACTGATCGGGGTCACCGCCAACATCGGCGACCCGATCGGGATGATCGGTCCGTTGGCCGACAGGTTGTAGGCCGTCGATCCGGCTGCGGTCGCCACGATGATGCCGTCGCAGATAAGGCTTTCCATGCGTTCGCGCCCGTTGATGATCAGCCGCAATTTTGCGGCCTGCCGTTCTTGGCGCAGCATCGACACCTCATTGAACGCGACCGCTTCAAGCCGAGCGCCTCCCTCTGAGTTGGACACCATGTTCAACGGGCTCAACTGCTGCAGTTGCGCGGCGGCAAGCCGGGTGGGTAGCTCGTCCTCATCGAAGCGGTTCATCAAAAAGCCGATGGTCCCGCGATTCATGCCGAACAGGGGGGTGTTCAACGCCATGAAGCGATGCATCGTCTCAAGCATGAAGCCGTCGCCGCCCAAGGCTACGATCACCTGCGATTCTTCTGGGGAAGCGTTGCCGTAACGGTCGGTCAGCAGGCGTTTTGCCAGCTGGGCTGCGGGATCACTTGAGGCCACAAATGCCAACTGCTCAGGGATCTCACGATGATGGGTGGTGGTCGCAGGGGTGGGGGGCACACCTACAGCCTGCCAGACGGCAACCTCATAGGCTTGAGCGTTGCCGGCACACCAGGTCGGACGGACGTGCGCTATCAAGGACGTGGGCGTGGCTGGAAAAATCGCGATTCGAGAGCTGGCTTCGGCCGGATTGGGCATCATGAGCCTGGTCTTTGGTGTCCGTGGTCTGCTGGCCATGCGTCGCCTGGTCGATGGGGCGATCTCGGGCGATGTCGCGTTGTTGGCCGCCGTCGGTGTGGCGGTGGGTGTCGTCGGACTGGTGTTGGGACCGCAGAGGGGTGTCGGACGACGGGTGGCCGTCATGGGCACGGGGGTATCGTTGCTGGGCTTGGCACTGTATTGGGGTGCCATTGGATTGGAAGCGGTGTTGGATTCGTCATGATTCTTGAAGTGGCACTCATCGACGTTGCGGCGGGGTCCGAGGAGGCGTTCATCGCCGCCTACGGCCAAGCGAAGGCTCAGATTTTGGCCGCAGACGGCATGGAGTCAGTTCGTATGACCCAGGGGATAGAAACCCCCTCGCGGTTTGTGC
>JBBSNE010000221.1:0-5183 GCA_038232815.1 Euzebyales bacterium
AGACCTGCGAGCTGACTTCCAAGGTCGCGGCCACCTCTCTGAGCAATTCGATGTCGGCGCTCCCCTCAGCGGCCCCGGCAGTCCAGGCCGGAAACGTGTCGGACCTGGCCAGCCTGCACCAAGAAGTGGTCAGTTTGATCGGTCGTACTGATGTGGCCGCTGCCCGGTACAGCCGTGGCGAGTTCGATGCCCCCACCCGTGAGACGTTGTTGCTGACCGTGGTGGACAGAGAAGACACCACCTTCCGCGAGGTCGAGTTGGCCCACACCCTCGAGGAAGACGTCACCGAGCCGTACAACCCCGTCAGCGCACTCACCAACGGGTTCACTGCTCCAGAGGGATACCGACTTGCCACCAGCGCGGTCAGAACATATTTCTTCGGCGTCCCGTCCATGAACTACAGCGCCAACTACTACGGTCCGGCGGACCAAGCTGATCAAGCTGCTCAGGCGGCCTTTGACAGCCTGCCTGCTGGCGACTTCGCCCTTGAGGAGGGTGCGGCGGTGGAAGCAGGCGACATCCCATCCTTCCGCATTACCTATAGCGATCTTGGCGATGGCACCATTGACGCCTCCGAGGCCTCTGACCAAACCCGGTTGGCCATACAGCTGGACGTCGAGTTCCCCCTTCCCGCTTCGCTTGAGCCCTTCGTGACCGGTTAGCGCAGCGCGGTGAGGACCGCGTGGGTCAGACCATCCATGTCGTGGGGGTCGGCCTCCGCGGTCACCGTCAAGCCCAGGTCGCGACAGGTCTGGCTGGTGACCGGTCCGACCGAGACGATGGCGATGTCCGGGTGGGGTGTCCCGTCCAGCAGCTTCACCAAGTTGCGGGCGGTTGAGGAGGATCCCAGCGCGATCGCATCGAAATCGCCGCCCTGCAGTCGGGCCCTGATGTCCTCTGGCAGCGCGTCGGCGGGGACGGTCTGGTAGGCATCGACCTCATCGATGATCACGCCCGCCTGCGTCAGAATCTCGGTCAGGGTGTCGCTGGCGATGTCGGCGCGGGGCAACAACACCGCTCGGTCCAGACCCCCCTCGGTCGCACCTTTGCGCGAATTCAGATCCTTACGATTCGCAACCAGTGCATCAGCCAGGCCACGCGTGGTGAAGGTGTCAGGCACCAGATCGGCAACCAGGCCGGCCTGCCGCAACGCCTCCACCGTTCCCGAGCCAACGGCGGCAATCTGGGTACCCCCAAACCAGCGTGCATCGCCCCCTGCAGAATTGATCGCACCGGTCACCGCGTTCACCGCATTTGAGGATGTGAAGGCCACCCAGCTGTAGTGGCCCTGCCGCAGGCGGGTGATGCGGTCAGCCAAGCCTTGCGGATCGTCTGGAGGCTCGATGGCGATGGTGGCCGCTTCGACCGTTTCGGCCCCCAGGGCCTGCAACCGACGGCTGAGCTCACTGGCCTGCTGCCGCGTTCGGGGCACCAGCACCGACTTACCATGCAACGGCCCGGAATCGAACCAACGCAGTTCGTCGGCCAACCCCGCGACCTCGCCGATGACCGTCACCGCAGGGCTGCTGAACCCGGTGTCACGGACCTGTTCGGCGATGTCGGCCAAGGTGCCGGTCAACTGTTTTTGCAGGGGGGTGGTCCCCCACTGGACCATGCTGACCGGCGTGCCCTCCGCCCGGCCGGCTTCAACCAGCGCCGACGCGATCCGGCCGATCCGACCCACACCCATCAAGAAGATCAGCGTGCCAGGGAACGCCGCCAGCGCCTGATAGTCGACCTGGGTTTCTGGCTTGGTCGGGTCCTCATGGCCAGTGATGACGGCAAAGGCCGGTGAGGTGCCCCGGTGGGTCACCGGAATCCCGCCGTAGGCCGGTGCGGCAATGGCCGAGGTAACGCCGGGCACGACCTCGAACGGAACCCCAGCCGCGACGCACGCCTGCGCCTCCTCCGATCCCCGTCCGAACACGAACGGGTCGCCGCCCTTGAAGCGGACCACCGCGTTGCCCTCAACCGCTTTGGTCACCAGCAACGCATCGATCTGATCCTGGCTCAAGGCATGGCGATCGGGCAGTTTGCCGACGTAGATCTGTTCGGCATCTCCGCGGCAGATCTCCAGGGCCTGCGGCGGTGACAGTCTGTCGTAGGCGACGACATCGGCGCTGGCCAACAGCGTCGCGGCGCGGGTGGTGATCAGCCCGAGTGCCCCCGGTCCCCCACCGACCAGGTAGACAGTGCCCGGTTGCGCGGGTTCGCCCCCCAGATCAGCAATCTCCATCACGCGCCCAGCGCTTCACGCATCTCAAGACCTAGCCGGGTCCCGATCTCCACACCCTGGTCGAACCCTCCGCTGGTCGACAGGCGCAGCATCCGGCGGGTTGCCGCGTCCCCCAGCATCCCCAACAGCTCAAGACCGCCGAGTCCCGTCAGTGAGCACAACGCCCCGACCGGGGTCGTGCACCCGCCCTGGACAGCCGCCAAAAAGGCTCGTTCGGTCTCGACCGCCTTGCGGGAGGGCAGATGGTCGACGGCCTCCAGGGCTTGCACGGTGCGGGCGTCGTCAACCCGGCATTCGATTGCGATGGCACCTTGCGCGGGGGCGGGGACCATCTCACCTGGTTCCAACGGTATGGCCTTCAGCGGCAGGTCCAAGGGGCCCTTCCCACCCCGTTCGGGGGAGGTGTAGAGGCGTTTCAGACCAGCCAAGGCGACGACCACCGCGTCGTACTCCCCCTCGGCAACCTTGCGCAAGCGGGTGTCGAGATTGCCCCGCAACGGCAGGACCTGCAGACCGGGCTTGACCCGCAACAGCTGAAGCTTGCGGCGCTCCGAAGAGGTCCCGACCGTGGCCCCCGCTGGTAACGACGCGAAGGGCCGGCCGTCACGTGTCACCAGCAGATCGCGAGGATCCTCCCGACCGGGGATGGCAGCCACGACCAGGTCGGGATGATTCTCGGTCGGTAAGTCCTTGAACGAATGCACCGCCACGTGGCAATCCCCGGCCAGCACCGCCTCACGGATCTTGTCGACGAACAGGCCTTTGACGTCAAACGCATCGATGCGGCGTTCGGGATGCTCGTCCCCGGTGGAGGACAGCGGGACCAGTTCGAACGGCTGGCCGGTACGTTCGGTGATGCGGGTACCGGTTTGGAACGCCTGGGCCCGGGCCAGTGCGGAGCGACGTGTCGCGATCCGGATCAGGTCGGGTCACCTTGCGGATCGTCGTCGTTGCCACCTACACCGAGTGCGTCGGGATTCAGGTCGAACAAGTGCGTCAACGCGCGAACGAACCGTTCACCGTCGGGGTTGTCCGCAAGTTGCTTCAATCGCACGGTCGGTTCGTGCATCAGGGTGTTGACAATGCCCTTCGTCAGTGACTCCACGGCTTCGCGTTGCTGATCGTCAAGGCCGGCCAGACGATTGCCCAGCCGCCGTGATTCGGCCTGCCGGATGTCTTCGGCGCGTTGACGCAATGACACGATGGTCGGTCCCGCCTGCACGCCGCGACTCCATGCGGCGAACCCTTGGGCTTCCTCGGCCACAATCGTGCGGGCATCCCGTATCGCATCCCCCGTCGGACCTTGTGTGACGATGCGGCGTAATGAGTCGATGTCAACGACCGTCACGCCTGGAATCTCATCTGCCCCGGGTTCGACGTCTCGCGGCACCGCCAGATCGACCAACACCAACGGGCGGTTGGTCCGCGTTGTCATGGCGGTCCGGACGGTGTCGACACTGATGACGGGGAAGGTGGAATCGGTCGAGGCGACCACCAGGTCGGCCGCTGCCAACACGGCGGCCAGTTCCCCCAGGCCGTGGGCCGTACCCCCGATGCGGCCCGCCAGCCCCTCCGCCTTTTCAGCCGTGCGGTTGATGACCCGCACTTCTGAGGCGACCTTGGCGACCCTCATCCCGACCATGCCGCCGATCTTGCCCGCCCCGACCAATGCGACGACAGGGTCTGACTGGGGCAGTGACTGCTGCCCCGCGGCAAGAGCGACATCGACAATCGACGCGGCACCGTCTGAGATCAATGTCTCCGCCCGGGTGCGACGCCCCACCCGTATTGCCTGACGAAACACCCGGTGCAGCAGGGTGCCCACGGTTCCCTCATCCAGAGCGGTGGCGAAGGCCTGTCGAACCTGCCCGTGAACCTGTCGCTCACCGACGACCATCGAGTCCAGGCCGCTGGCCACGGCGAACAGATGCTCCGCAGCACTGTGATCGAAGCGGTCGTAGGTCAGGTGGCTGAAGCTGTCAGGAGACAGGCCACCCCATTCGGCAAAGTGGTCCCTCAAGTCCGCGACCCCACCGTGGAATCGGGTGACGTTGGCGTAGACCTCGACCCGGTTGCAGGTCGAGATGATGGCTGCCTCGAGCACGTGCTCACGCTGCATGACCGAAGCAAGGGCCTTGGTGTGCAGGTCCGCTGGCACGGCAAGGGCGTCAAGCAGGTCGACTGGTGCCGTGCGGTGGCTGATACCGAGGACGAGGAGGGTCATGGGAAGGTGTCTGCGAGGGTAACCATGCAGGTGCGATGCCGCCAATCCCAAGCGTCGTGGTATCGCTACAAACCCGACGGTTCGGCTGGTTCAGATGTCGGCTGGGTCGATGCCTGCCTCGCGTAGCGCCTGCGCCAACCGCTCGGCGCGGGCTGCCTCCTGCTCGGCACGGGCCGATTCTTGCCGGGCCTTGTTGCCAGCCGAGCGGCTGGCCTGTATCTGCGCGACGGTGTCCAGCCAGACGCCGTATTCGTCGCTGACCACCAAGTCGTCACCACCCGTCAAGGTAATGCCGAGTGACTCAACGGTCAGGGGTGATCGTGTGGATGCCGAGACGGCAACCGTCCGCAGCCCCACGCCCGGTTCGACTTGCAGATGTGACACGACGACCCCGCCGGGGGCGAACGGGTCGATCAACAGGACCTCGGTGACGCCGTATTGCACTGCACGGCCCAGGCGGCGGTCGTAGTCATGGCTGGTGTCCTTGGGGGACTTCACTTCGATGATGAGGGAGGGGGCAACACCGTCCTCTGCCCACGCCTTGTAACTGACCCGATGCTGTTTAGGACGACCGAAGATAACCATCACGTCGGGGTCAAGACGGATCTTGGTGTCCTGCTGCTCCGGGAACCAGGCCATTCGTTCAGTCACGACGACGTCGCCCTCGATGAAGCGGGCAGCCAGACCAGCAAAGAGCAGGTCGACGATCCGGGCGTGCTCCTC
>JBBSNE010000222.1:0-5175 GCA_038232815.1 Euzebyales bacterium
ACCAACGCCAGTGCCTCATCGGTCTCACCCAGGACAAAACCGACTGCGGCGGGGATCAGCATCGCGGCCGATACCACCGCAACGGCGCGGCTGACCAAGGTGGTGACGGTCGCAAGGTCGGTCCGACCTGGTCTGAATGCGACCGTCACCGGCGTCTACGGGCCCGTCGTTCCGCCACGGTCATCACGGTCGCCATCAGGGCAGCCAGCACGGCAATGATCGGCCGTGCGCGGGACACGGGGATCTCGACCGCCCGGCCGTCCCGAACTACCTGGGCCTGTTCTGCCCTGATGATGGCGACCTCGCCAGTGGCGTTGTCGACGCGTTGGAAACGACCGATCACCTCCATCACGTCACCGTGTTTGGCGGGACCGCCGATCCAGTTCACCGCAGCGGCCATATCGGGGGCCAACAGCACACCGATCCCGGCGTTGCCCCCGCGAAAGTCCCGATGGGTCGGCAGCGGTGCGCCGGACTCGGCATAGACGTCGTCGTTCAGTTGCGCCCACACCGCGTCCTTTCGCGGGAGCAACGCCCCGACGACCTCACCGGAATACCGGATCCTGCGCCCGTCCCAGGTCTGGGGGCAGTCATACAACTGGTTGGAGTTCACTTCGGGTGTCAGTTCAGGATCGATCAGGACGGCTTCACGTTCCTCGCCTTCCCGCCCCTCCGCCAGGGGGCAGACCACCTCTTGTCGTAGGTAGTCGACCTCTCCCTCGACTGCCGGCGTCAGCGGACTGGTGGGGCCGTGGTCTTGCCGTAACAACTCCGCCATACCGATCAGAACGGTGACCACCAAAAGCGCAAGCGCGACATAGGCCAAAAAGACCGGACGACTGGTCGGGGTCCCGCTGCTCATACCCGGCCCCTCACGGCGCTGGTCAAGTATCCGGCCAAGGCAAAGATGCTGATGAACTCAAGCCGGCCCACCACCATCTGCAGGATGTAGGTGATCTTCAGCGGGGCCTCAAGATCTGGTCTGGCCAGCCCCACGCTCAAGCCACCGGAGCTGGCGGCGGCCACCGATTCGAACAGTGCTTCTTCCAACGGGTAGCCGTAGAACAGTCCCATCAGGGCGCCGGACAGGTACAGGCCCAGCCACAACAGTAAGAACAACGCGGCGTCGCGGACCTGGGGTGAGGTCAGAATCTGACGACTTTGCGCGTGGTAGGTCTCGACGACCACCGCGTCTTCTGGCAACAACACCCGCCGCACGTCACCCTTCAGACCTTTGAGCACCAGTCCGATCCGAATCCCTTTGATCCCGCCCGCCGTGGAACCGGCCATGCCGCCGATGCCCATCGCGGCAACCAGGACCGCAGGCGCCAGCGCCCCCCAGTCGGTAACGAACAGCCTCCCCGGCACCGTGCTCAAGCCCGTGGTGGTGTGGGCGCTGATCGCATTGAACAGCGCATGGCGATACAGGGGATAGAACTGATCAAAGGTGCCGGTGCGGACCAGGCCGATGACCATGATGCTCAGCAGGACCAGTGTCGACGTGAACACCGTCCGGGTCTCGGTGTTTCGAAGCAACTCTTCCCGACGCCCCTGCCACAACTGATAGTGCAATGCGAAGCTGAACGCACCCGCGGTCATGATCACCATCAACACCCCCTCCACCAACTGGGAGCGGTAGAACGCCACCGACGTCGACTGGGTTGCGAAGCCGCCCGTGTCGAAGGCGGCCATGAACAGGTTGCCGGCGTGGTACAGGGCGTTCAATGGCGATAGGCCCGCCAGCGTGACCGTGATCCACAACAGGCCCGTTCCGATCACGCCGTAGATCAACGCGACCCGCCAGATGAACCGCGCCGTGCGGACGATGTTGGGCAAAATGACGTCCTCCCGGCCTTCGCCGCTGTACAGCGTTCCCAGTCGGCCGGCGCCTGAGGAAAACGCCGTCAACACGATGACCACGATTCCCTGCCCACCGATGAACTGCATGAAGTGACGCCAGAAGTTCACGCTGCGCGTCATGTGGTCCAGGTCGTTGGCCAGCGTCAAGCCAATGGTTGCAAAGCCCGACATCCCTTCGAAGTAGGCGTCGAGAAAGCTCGCGTAATGGCCGCTCATGAACAGCGGGATGCCGGCAATCACCGGCGCGGTAAGCCACGACATCGCCACGGACGCCAAGGCATGGCTGGCATCCAGTTGGCGGCGCGTCTGTAGGGTCATCTCTGCCAGCCGGCCGACGGTGACCCCGATGGAGCCGGCCAGGACGAAGCTCCAGGCGTCTGCGGATTCACCGTGGGCCAGCGCGACGGCCAACGGCACCGCCATGGCCAGGCCGATGCCGAACACGACACGCGCCGTGTACAGCAGGATCAGTCGGAAATCAGCCGAGTCAGGCCGAAACAGCACGTGAGATCAGCCGATCAACAGCAAGATGACGACACAGATCAGGGCGGCGAAGAGGGCCAAACCAAGGGTGGCCAGTGCGACCAGTGCGATGCCCGTCAGGCCACCTTGAAGAGGATTTGCATCCGCCACCTGTCGTAGACGACGTGCAGGACCGCGCCGCGGGCTCATGCTGATGCCTCTGACGGGTGGCTCGGATCCAGGATGGACTTGCGCAGCTTTTTCTCCAGCTCCGGTGTCGTCAGGGCGATGACCTGGTCGCCTGCCGCCAGACGGGTGTCCCCGCGGGGGATCAGCGTTTCCTCGCCTCGAAAGACACACACCAGGACAGACTCCTGTGGCATGCGCAATTGCGACACGTTCCGTTGATAGTCGGGGAAGTCAGGCGGGACGTCGATTTCGACCAGGTTCACCTCACCCGCACGTAACGTGTACAGGTGGATCAGTTCCCCGACCGTCGCCTGTTCCCGGATAAGGCGGGAGATCAGCGTGGTGGTCGACACCGCTTCGATGCCCATGGCTTCGAACAGCTCTTCGTTGCGGGGGGCGTTGACCCGGCTGAGCACCCGTTTGACGTCGAATGTTATCTTGGCGAGCTGACACGCCACATAGTTGACGTCATCGTTTCGGGTGGTGGCGACGAACACGTCCGCGCGCTCGGGGCGCGCCTGTTCGAGGTACTGCATGTCGGTGGCGTCGCCGCGGATGACCAGCAGATCATAGGCGCGCTGCAGGTCTTCGGTACGTTCCGGCAACTCCTCGATGATGGTGACCTGGTGGCCGTCATCCAGCAGGTCTGCCGCGATCGCTCGGCCGACCTTTCCACCCCCCGCGATGACCGCATACATCTAGTCGGACCCCACCAAGAGGCGACGCAGGCGGCGGTTTCCGATCTTGCGGACCGCGCACACGACCAGGTCACCGGTCATGAACCGGTCATCCTGCCTGGGGATCTTGCTACGTGTGCCCCGGACGATCTTTGCCACCCGTGCGTCCCCGTCCCGTTCGACCTCGGCCACGCTGACCCCGCGGCCGGCGGCGGTGACCGTGACCTCGGCCACGGTGATGTCGTCGTCGCTGGTCGCCAGGTGCACAGGGAAGGACTCGGGTTGCATGTCGTTTCGGATCGCGGCGACGACCATCGACGTCTCTGACACGTAGCGCACGCCCATCTTGCGGTAGGACGGCTCACGTTGGGGGTTGAACAGTCGGGCGACGGTGTGGGGAACGTCGAACAATTTTCCGGCGATCTGCACCGCCATCAGGTTGGCATTGTCCGAGGGGGTCACCGCAGCCATCGCGTCAGCACGTTCGACGCCCGCGCGCACCAAGATGCCCTTGTCGGTGATGTCACCCACCAGCGCCTCACCGTTGAACGTGGTGCCCACCTTGTTGAAGGCGTCTTCCTCCGCATCGATGACGACCACGTCATTACCTTCGTCGCTCAGCCGTTCGGCCAGTTCGGCGCCGACTCGGCCGCAGCCTCCGACAATGATGTGCATCGTGGCGGGAGTCTAGAGCCGCGGGGGCACCAGACACCGAAGGGGGCCACGCCGAGGTTGGTCAGAGCTTTGAGCCGATCAGCATGTCGGCTGAGTTGCCGTACTTCTTGATCAAGCCCATCGCGTGCTTGCTGGCCTCCATCAGGCTGGGGTCCTTCATTGCCTCTGCAAGGTCTTCTTCGGAGTCCCAAGTCCCTTCGAACATCAGGTAGTACGGCGGTTCGGACCCGCGTGGACTGCCGGAAAAGACGGTGGTGGTGGATCCCGTCATCTTCGGGAACTTCTCGGTGATCGGCAGATGATCGGCCTTGTACTCCTCGAGGAATGCCTCGGGGTTGTCGGTCGGTTTGGTGTACAGAGCGGTGAAGGTTTCCATGCGGTGACTGTACGCGGCCCGACGGATAGATTCGGTGGTGATGTCTGAATCGAACCCGCGCACCATTTTGCTGGCTGCACCCAGAGGATTTTGTGCCGGTGTCGACCGGGCCATCGAGATCGTCGAGATAGCCCTGGCCCACTATGGCCCGCCGGTCTACGTCCGCCATGCGATCGTGCACAACACCCACGTCGTGGCCGATCTGGAGGCCAAGGGGGCGGTGTTCGTGGAACACACCGACGAGGTTCCCGAGGGGATGCCGGTGGTCTTCAGCGCCCACGGCATCCCGCCTGAGGTGCGGGAACAGTCGGCCGCCCGGGGTCTGGAACAGATCGACGCGACCTGTCCCCTGGTCACCAAGGTCCACTATGAGGCGATGGAGTATGCGCGCAAGGGCGAGTCCATCATCCTGATCGGCCACGACGGTCATCAAGAGGTGATCGGCACGATGGGTCACGCTCCGGAATCCATCAGCCTGGTGGAGACACCAGAGGACGTCTTGGCCCTGGATCTGCCGGATCCGGACAGGGTCGCCTACATCTCCCAGACCACATTGAGCGTGGACGAGACCACCAGCGTGATCGCGGCCATCAAACAGCGGTATCCCAACGCCCGGGGACCCAAGGGTGACGACATCTGCTATGCGACCCAAAACCGTCAGGACGCCACCAAGGTCCTGGCCGAACGAAGCGACCTGGTGTTGGTGGTCGGCAGTCAGAACTCCTCGAACTCACAACGCATGGTCGAAGTGGCCCTGGGGCATGGCGCGGCGGCAGCCCACCTTGTCGATGACGCAACCGAGATGGATCCGGCCTGGCTGAACGACGTCGACACAATCGGTCTGACCAGTGGGGCCAGCGCCCCCGACATCTTGGTCCAAGAGGTCATCGAGTACCTGCAGGTCCAAGATCGCGGCGCGCGGGTCGAACGTCTGAC
>JBBSNE010000223.1:0-5174 GCA_038232815.1 Euzebyales bacterium
CTGCCCAAAACGGTCTCTGGCAAGGTCCGCCGGATCGAACTACGCGACCGACCTGCATAGGCGCGACGAACGTCGTGCCAGGTGTGCCTGGCTTTGGCCCAGTTGTCGGGTCAGGACCCGGGCACCGGCAGGGGAACAACTGACCGTGTTCAGGCCAAGGGTTTGGTCAGCAACAGCCGGATGACCGAGTCAATTTCGGCATCGACGTCACCGGAGGGAGAGTCGTGCCCCGCCAGGTGCAACACGGTGATGCCGTGCACCGCAGTCCACAGGCGCCACGCCAGGCGGACTGAGGCGCCCCTCGGCCTTGGATCAACGTGCGCGTCCAACCAGACCCGGCATCCCTTGACCCAGGAACGCTCGAATCCCTCCCACTCCACCCGTTTCGCGGTCGCATCACGGGCGAACTCCGCCACAGGGGTACCGAACATCACATCGAACAACTCGGGATGGGCGGCCGCCGCCCGCAGATAGCCCTGACCCATCTCCACCAAGTAATCATTGGTCCTGGGGTCGGCTGTCAGATCCTCAACGGCCTCAGCCAGACGTCGGAATCCTTCGGCATGTAACGCTCGTACCAACTGGGGCTTTCCCCCGATTCTGGAATACACGACCTGGTAGGAGGTACCGAGACCGGCTGCGATCCGACGCATCGACAGGCCTTCGGCACCGTGCTGTTCAAGCAGTGACTCGGCTGCGTCCAACACGTCTGCCCGCGACGGGTACAACGGTCGGCCAGAGGTGTTGTCGTGTCTCGTGGGCACCCGTATGATGATGTCATATGACGGCGTCATATTCCACCTCTGCCATGCCGGGCCGGCTTGGTCTGCCAACGGATGAGCGACCGACGGGCCCACCGCCCAAATCCGGTCTGTTCGGTGAACTGCGGGGCGTCACGCAACTTCCTGCCCTGCTGCTGCGGCCCCCCCGGTTGCGACGGATGCCCCGGGGTGCGGGTCAACCGGTGATTCTCGTCCCCGGCTGGCGGGCTCCCGAAGCTTCCATGCTGCCGCTGCGTCGCTACCTCAACTGGTTGGGCTACGACGCTCGTGCCTGGGGGTTGGGCACGCACTACGGCGACCCTGAAGGCGATAGCAGGCGACTGGCGCCCCGGGTTCGGACCCTGTCGGAGGAGGCGGGGCAACCGGTGCACCTGATCGGCTGGAGCCTGGGCGGCGTCATCGCCCGTGAAACCGCCCGGGCCCTGCCACGACACGTCGCGCAGGTGATCACATTCGGCAGCCCCATCATCGGCGGCCCGGTGTACACCTCGGTCGCGGGGACGGTCAGTCCCCAGCGCCGCCAGCACATCGTCAACAGGATCGCACAGGTCGAGGCCGCCAACCCGCTGACCCAGCCGGTCACGGCCATCTACTCCCGCCGCGATGCAGTGGTCAACTGGAAAGCGTGCTTGGATCACTCCACGCCGAACGTGACCCATGTGGAGGTCGGTTCGACCCACCTGTCGATGGGTGTCGACGCCGACGTATGGCAGATTATCGCCCTGCGGCTGGCGAATGCCGCCGAGGGCTGGGATCCCCGATGACAGAACGCACCGCCCCTGGCAATCACGAGGTCAGCGCCGCGGTGGCGGTCACCTGCGACGGGGAGCAACTGACCGGGACGGTCCAAGACGGGTTTGACGTCTTCGGCATCCCCCATGGGGGCTACCTGGCGGCCATGGGGGCCAACGCGGTTCTACAGGCCACCGCGCAACCTGATCTGTTCACCATCACCACCCATTACCTGCGAAAGGCCGAGGTGGGGCCGATGAACTTTCAGGTCACCCGTGTCGGCGGTAGCCGTCGCTTCTCAACCGTCACCGCAACTGGCAGACAGGAGGGCAAGGTGGTGTTGAGCATCATGGCATCGGTCGGGGACCGTAGCGACATCGAGGGGCCATCCTGGACGTCTGTGGTCCCCAGCATGCCTCGGGACGACGATCTGACCCCACCCGCCGACACGGAGGGACTGCCCTTCGAACCCCCCAACATTGCCAAACGGATGGGGCTGCGCATGGCTATCGCAACGGTCGGGTTCGCCACCGGGCAGGCGCAGGACTCGGCTCGCATGCGGGCAATCATGCAGACCGGTCAAGCCGACCAGTTGACAGCCATCATCGCCTGCGACCTGACCCCGCCCGCCGTCTGGAACAAGCTGGGCGCAAAAGGCTGGGTGCCGACGGTCGAGTTGACTGCCCATGTTCGTGGCCGACCGGCCCCCGGCCCCTTGGCCATCGACGTGGTCACCAACCATGTGGCCGAGGGGTTCCTGGACGAGGATGCTCTGGTCCACGACGCCACTGGACGGTTGATCGTGCAGTCACGGCAGTTGGCGCGTTTGGACCACGTGAGCTGACAACCTGAGACCATGCGAACACCTTGTGGCAATATCTTGCATGATCGTGTTCACGGTCTTTCAGCGGGCTAGACTCATCCGACCAACACTTGGGGGCGGATTGTATGACAGTGGCAGACGTCGACACCGGGGTGCCACCCGGAGCGTCGCGCTGATGTTCGTCGACAGCCGGGCGGCGTCGTCGAACGGCACCATACGGACGCACGTCTGTGTGATCGGTGCGGGCCCAGCTGGTATCACCGTGACCGAAGGGCTGAGAGACAGTGGACTGGACATCTGTCTGCTGGATAGTGGGGGTCTGGATGACCCGGGACCCGTCAAGGGCCTTGCATCTGGTGAGAACACCGATCCGTACTACTACCGGCTGGCCGACACGCGCGATCGTGGCTTTGGTGGGTCATCCAGCCGTTGGGAGCCCAGAGGCGTACGCGTTCGTCCCTTGGATCCTTTGGATTTTCAATCCCGCCCCGAAGTGGGTCGTTCGGGATGGCCATTCTCCTTCCGGGATCTGACGCCTCATTATGACCGTGCCCACGCGCTGCTTGGGATGGACCGGACGACCTACGACGTGGATGGTTGGACGACGCCCAGCAGCAGGAACTCACAAGACCTACCCTCGGCTCGCTTTCCCTCAGACCTCGTCCTACCAGTGCTGTTTCGCTTTGCCCCCCTCGGACAGTTCAGACGGTTCGAACAAACCCTTCGCGATGCCCACGATGTCTGGGTGATCCTAGGCAGTACGGCGTTGGAGATAGATGTCGACGACCCGGCACGGCCGGTGATCCAAGTGGCATCAGGAGATTTCCGATTCCGTGTCCAGTGTGATCGGGTCGTCATCGCCACCGGCGGCATCGAGGCGGCACGACTGTTGTTGCTGAGCCGTCGCCGCCGCCCAGACGGACTGGGAAACGGCGAAGACCTCGTCGGCCGTTACTTCATGGAACACCCCCATCTCCGCACGGGCGCCATCCGGTTGCCTGACGACACAACGTCGAACCCACTCCCGTCCTATGACATTGAGGAATGGCCAAAGGGCCGTGGACGACTGAAGCTGGCCTTGCCCGAAGAACGACTGAGGGAGGAGGGTCTGTTGGGCTCTGCCTGGTGGGTTAGGTGGCGGCCTGCATTCAGCTCCGTCTCGGACGCGAGGGCCATGATGGAACTGCGAGAGACGTTGGCTCGCCGGCGCCTATTGGTCGGAACCGCAAGCCGTCTGGGCAGACTCAGCCGGCATCCTGTCGCTGCCCTGAAGGTCCTCGCGGGTATACGGCTTGGCCTCAGGGGACGGGGGTCTGGAGTGCTGGACCTTGCAGTCATGGCCGAGCAGTTGCCGAATCCATCGTCTCGGGTCACGTTGGGTCGTCGCAGGGACAGCTATGGTCAGCCGGTTGCCAACGTGGACTGGCGCCTGTCCGGGCTCGATCTCGATTCGATCGGCAGAACCCAGATATGTCTCGGCGATGCGTTCGCAAAGGCAGGCATCGGCGTGTTGGTCGATGCCATGGCGGAGCAGGATCGGATGCCGTTGCTCGGAGGGGGCCCCCATCACATGGGCACAACGCGCATGAGCGTGTCACCTCGCAAGGGGGTGACGGATGCCGCTTGCCGACTTCATGAGTGCGCGAGTGTCTACGTCGCCTCGAGTTCGGTGTTCCCCACCGCCGGATATGCGAATCCGACCCTTACGTTGATTGCGATCGCCGATCGGGTTGCGGGGGCCATCCGGCGTGATTTGATGCACGTGCCTGACATCACCGGCTGAGCCCAGTATCGACCCAGGCTGCCGCACGCTTTTCACGGAAGGCTGCCATCCCTTCGGCCGCCTCTGCGGAGGCAAATCGCTCCGCCGATATGTCTTGGGTCCACTAAAACGCTTGGCCCGGTTCATTCAGGGGACGTCGGCCACCAAGGCCTTGGTGAGTCCAGTCGATCAGATGGAACCGCACGGTTGATCAGCCGGCCTCGGCCACGCGAGCAGCCGAAACCTTCTCACCCGTCAGGAACAACTCCATCGCATCGGCGCGCGACGTCTTCGGCAGACACACCACGGAGATCATCGCGGGGGCCACCCCGACACGAACCTCGGTGAAGCCGAAGACCGCGTCGTCCGAGGCCGCCGAGATGTCGCAGGCAGCGGCCAGGCCCACGCCCCCGCCGGTGCAATGACCGGCGATCCGTCCAGGAACCGGGATCCGACCGTGTTGCATCAGGTCAAACAGCTGAGGGAGGGAGTAACGCGATCACATCCGCCGCCAGCGCGTTGCGGATATCGGGGCGGTTCAGCGTGAGGGTCGCCACACCTCCGGCTACCTCATGGACAACATTTTTTTCCCTCAACTCACACTCCAGGGTTGGTGTTCGACTGCAACGGGATCCTACCGATCGACGAACCTGTAACCGACCCCAAACCCTCCACCGGCGCTTCACCCGTCCACCCGAGACAGGGGTCAGGACAGCCTTCGCACTCTACGGTTCTGATCTCACTGAAGTGCTTTCTGTCGTAAGTGGAGAACCCGCTTGTCCTTCCCCCACCGTTCGCCGCTGTCGTTCAGCGTCGGACCGGTACGCCGCCTTCCCTATCTGTCCGCACTGGACGGCCTTCGGGCGATCGCTGTGATCGCGGTGATGATCTATCACGCCGATGAGCGTTGGCTGCAGGGCGGATACCTGGGCGTCGAGGTGTTCTTCACCATCAGCGGCTACCTGATCACGGCCTTGCTGATCACCGAGTACGAACGAACCGGCACTATCGACCTGATGGCGTTTTGGAAGCGACGCGCAAACCGATTGCTGCCGGCATTGGGCGTGCTGCTGGC
>JBBSNE010000224.1:0-5152 GCA_038232815.1 Euzebyales bacterium
AGCACCGTGTGGACCACGCGTCCCCGCACCTTGCGTCCTTGGAAGGCAGAGTTTCGGCTGCGACTGTGCAGCTCGTCCGGGTCGACCGCCCACGTCGTATCGGTGTTGAACAAGACCAGGTTCGCCTGTTCATCCTGGGCCAGGGGGCGGCCGTGATCGGCGATGTCGCGGGTTCGGGCGGGGCCGACTGACAACAGGTGGACCAGTTCCAGCAGGCTCAGCACACCGTTTCCACGTTGCTCGGGATGGGCGTCGGCATCGGTCAACGCGTCCAAGGTGACCGCCAGGGCCGTCTCCAGCCCGACGGTCCCCGCCGGCGCCACCGCCCACTCGGTGTCCTTGTCATCCGGCGGATGCGGTGAGTGATCGGTTGTGATCGCGTCGATGGTGCCGTCTTGCAATCCCTCTCGAAGGGCCTCCACGTCATCCGGCGTACGCAGCGGCGGCATGACCTTGAACCGTGTCTGGTAGTCCATGACCACGGTGTCGTCCAACACCAGATGGTGCGGTGTGACGTCGGCGGTGACCCGTACCGCCCTGGCTTTGGCCTGGCGGATCATCTCGACTGCCCTGCGGGTGGACACACGGGGGACGTGCAGCCTGGCGCCGACCCGTTCGGCCAACAACAGGTCGCGGGCGACCATGATCTCCTCGGCTTCCCGCGGGGCGCCCTTCAGGCCCAACCATGCGGACGTGGCCCCCTCATGCATCTGTGCGCCCTCGGTCAGCGTGGGATCCTCGGCGTGGTTGACGATGATGGCGTCCCACGTCTTGGCGTAGATCAACGCCCGTCGCATGACCTGTGATGAGGCGACCGGATGATCGGCGTCGCTGAAGGCACGCACCCCGGCGGCATGCATCGCCCCCATCTCGGCCAGCTCCGCCCCGGCCAGGTCCTTGGTGATCGCGCCGACCGGAAACACGTCGCAATGGCCCGCATCACGGGCCAGGCGCAACACTTGCTCGACCACCCCCGCGTGGTCCATGGTCGGGTCGGTGGCCGGCATCGCACAGATGGCGGTGTATCCCCCGGCAGCAGCGGCGGCGGTACCGGTCTTGACGGTTTCGGCGTCCTCGCGACCGGGTTGCCGCAGGTGGGCGGCAAGGTCCACCAGGCCGGGAGCGCAGACCAGCCCCTCACATTCGATTCGCAACCCCGCCGATTCGCTGCCGACCGACCGGATGAGGTCCCCCTCGACCACCACGTTGCCGACCAGGGTCCGCTTGCCGGCTGGATCGAGGATCTGGCAGTTGGCCAGGGTGAAGGTGCGCTTGTCGGTCATCCGGCCTGAGCCTGCTCCCCACCCAGCATCAGGTACAGACACGACATCCGCACCGCGACCCCGTTGGTGACCTGATCGACGATGACGGCACGTTCGGCGTCGGCGACGTCGGCGGAGATCTCGACACCGCGGTTCATGGGTCCCGGGTGCATGACCAGGGCGTGGTCGGGCATGCGGTTCAGCCGGTCGATGTCCATTCCCCACACTCTTGCGTATTCGCGGACCGAGGGGAAGAACTGTTCAGCCATCCGTTCGTTTTGGACCCGCAGGAGGTAACAGACGTCCAGGTTTTCAAGAACGGCGTCCAGGTCGTGGGTCACTTTGACCGGCCAGGACTGGACCTCGGCCGGCATCAGGGTGGGCGGACCGACCAGGGTGATGGTGCAGTCCATCGTGGCCAGCCCCTGCACCAGGCTGCGGGCGACGCGCGAGTGGACGATGTCGCCACACACAGCCACGTTCAGCCCCTCGAGATGACCCAGGCGTTCGCGCATCGTGAACAGGTCCAGCAGTGCCTGGGTCGGATGTTGGTGCCAGCCGTCACCGGCGTTCAGGACCTTGGCGTCGACCCACTCGGTCAGGCGCCGGGGGGCACCCGAGGCGGAGTGGCGCATCACGATCGCATCGACCCCCATGGCCTGCAGGGTCAAGGCAGTGTCCTTCAGCGACTCGCCCTTGGACACGCTCGAGCCTTTAGCGCTGAAATTGATCACGTCGGCGGACAGGCGTTTTTCGGCCACCTCGAAAGAGATGCGGGTCCGGGTGGAGTCCTCGTAGAACAGGTTGCACACCGTCCGGCCACGAAGGACCGGGACCTTTTTGATGGGGCGGACGGCAAGGTCCTTGAATTCTTCGGCGGTGTCAAGGATCCGGGTGATCTGGTCGGCGGCCAGGTCCTCCATGCTCAGCAGGTCTTGGATCACGGCGTCCCGTCCGTGGGTGTCGGGGCGTCGGTGACCAAGACCTGATCGGCGTCGTCGGTTTCGGTCAGGTGCACGGCGACGTCGGCGGTGCGGGCGGTGGGCAGGTTCTTGCCGACGAAGTCCGCGCGGATGGGGAGTTCCCGGTGGCCCCGATCGATGAGAACGGCCAGTCGGACGGCGGCGGGGCGTCCTTGGTCCATCACGGCGTCCATCGCGGCCCGAATGGTCCGGCCCGTGAACAGGACGTCGTCGACCAACACCACGGTTTGGCCGTCGACCGTGCCGGGGAACCGCGTCTGGCCCAGCGGGAGTGGGCCGGTCCGGGCGTAGTCGTCGCGATACAGGGTGACGTCCAGCAAGCCGTGGGGCACGTCGACGTCCTCCAACTGGCCGATCTTCGCCGCCAGCCTTTGGGCCAAGGGAACGCCCCTGGTCTGGATGCCCATCAAGACCAAGCCATCGGCGCCATGTTGGTGCTCGACGATCTCATGGGCAATCCGGGATACGGCTCGGCCGACATCGGGGCCGGACATCACCTGGGTCACGCGTATGGCTCCTTCCCGGACTCGCGGATCCGGCTTTAAAGGGGCGTCAGTGTTCGTGGCAGCCTAGCAGGCGGCGCCCCCGGCGGGGTGTGTCGAAGGGTGGCCACCCGCAAGGGACCTGTCGCCTTTGTCCGCCCCAGCGACCCAAAGGACACAAGCCTTCCCCCGCCAGGCCCACCCCGCAGGGGCCTGTCGCCTTTGTCCGCCCATGCGACCCCAAGGTCACAAACGGGGCTTCGGGCGTGAGTTTCCACAGGCTGGGCAAAATTCGGCTCGGGAGGACCGGTGAATTTGTTGCCCTACACGCGTATGGACAACCAAGCCCGACAGGCGATGGCCACGACGATGAGGAACAACAGTGGACTGCTTACCGTAAGGGAAGCCTCGGTACATGGAATACACCGGCGGGCCCTCAGTCGTGCGGTCGAGCGTGGCGAGCTGACCCGACTTCGTACGCGCGTCTATGCACCAACCGGTCTGGAGCTGAACTGGCACGCGGAACTCGCCGCCGATCTGAAGGCGTGCAAGGCCGACGCTTGGGCGGCCTTCGAAGCCGCATTGAAACTCCACGGGCTGGCGGTGAAGGGAACGGGCACACGCCGCGAGTTGATCGTGACCGGGACGGCCCGCCCCACTGTGGCCGGTGACGTGGTCGTCCACCGCACCACGGGCCTTCACCCAGTCGACCAAACCATTGTGCACGGCATTCCGGTCACCACGGCCGAGCGAACGCTGGTGGACATGGCCCGGCGGCTGACCGTTGTGCAACGGCTTGGTTTGCTCGACGACGCCATCATGAGCGATATCGCTGAACGCGATGTGATTTTCGACCGGTCTTGCGTGCTGTCCAATGGCCGCAAGGGTGTCGCTACGCTCATCCAAGCCACTGCGCCAGGTGCCGAAGCGCGGTTCAAGTCACGCCTTGAGAAGCGCGGGGCGCCCCTGGTCAAAGAGGCCGGCATCGCCGATGCCCGGGTGAACGTGATCCCTTTGGATGCGCCAAATGCGGGACTGACCGACGTCGTGTCTGAATCACTCAAGATCATCATCGACTGGGACGGACTTCGATTTCACCGCGACCGACATGCGCGACAACGCGACAACGACAAATCAAACGCCGCGGTCCTCGGTGGGTACCTGGCCTTGCGTTTCACCTGGTATGACGTGGTCATGCGGCCGGCGTATGTGGTTGCGACTGTGCGACGGGCCGTCGAAGCCCAAGCTCGGCGTCGTTTCTAGAGTCAGCGGTCCGGTGCAACGCGCCCCCGACCGATCTGGCCCACCAGGGGCTTGTCGCCTTTGTCCGCCCCAGCGACCCAAAGGTCACACACCTTGGAACGGGCCGGCCGCCCCCACCAAGGGCTTGTCGCCTTTGTCCGCCCCAGCGACCCAAAGGTCACACACCTTGGAACGGGCCGGCCGCCCCCACGAGGGGCTTGTCGCCTTTGTCCGCCCCAGCGACCCAAAGGTCACAGACCCTGGGGAGGGGGGTTATCGAAGCGCCGGTGGACGGAGACGGCGTAGGACTCGCCGCCGTAGGCCTGCCCCTCCCAGGTGGCGTAGCGCTGATTCAGTGCCAGCCCAGCGGCGGTGCACCAACCGTCGTACTGCGCAAGCGTCACCTCCACGCCGCTGGGACCCCCGCGGAGGGCAAAACCTGCGATCAAAACCCCACCGGGTGAGAGATGGGCAGCCAGACGTGTGACCACCACGCCTTCGGTCCCGGGGGTCAAGAAGATCATGACGTTGCCGGCCGCCAGCACCACGTCAAACGTCCGATCCAGGTCCAACTCCGACAGGTCAGCCTGAACCCATTCGACCCCCGAAGGTTGACGGCGGGCCACCGCCAACATCGAGTCGTCCAGGTCGACCCCGACAACCTCGACGCCCCGCCGTGCCAACTCTGCTGCCACGCGCCCCGTTCCACAACCGGCGTCCAGCACCGTGGCGGGCCGGTACTCCTGGACCAGGTCGGCCTCACCGTGCAGGTATTGCCCCTTCGCCGCCTTGTCCCGAAGTCGTCTCTCATAGGACTGGCCGCGGTTCTTTTTACCCGAGGCCAACCACGGATTGTCTGCGATCAACGATCCGGTCCAGGCAGGCACAGACCGCCCGTCGACCTAACGACGTCGCAACGGACGTTGACCGACCCCGTCCTCAGACCAACCACCCGGTCCGAAGTCAAACAACCGGCGGAGGCCGGGGCTTGACGCAGAGGAGGGGCCGGCATCAAGTGAGCCGTCGGTTTCTCGCGACCGCAGGGACCGGCCAAGCGCAACCACCCCGGCGACGAATCCTGACCCAAAGACAAAGGCAGCACCGGGCATGACGTTCCCCTTGATAGGAGGGTCGGGGACCGTCAAGTGTAATAGAAACCACCCGATCACAACAGCGCGCGTTC
>JBBSNE010000225.1:0-5133 GCA_038232815.1 Euzebyales bacterium
GGGCGGCCGGAGGGTCGCCCCGTAGACTCTGGGCCCCTATGGCCGCAAAGAACGTGCTGACCCCCCAGGCGGAGGATTTTCCTCGCTGGTATCAAGATGTCGTCGCCAAGGCCGATCTGGCCGAGAATGGTCCGGCCCGGGGGACCATGACGATGAAGCCGTGGGGGTATGCTCTGTGGGAGCGCATTCAGGCCGAGGTCGATGCCCGGATCAAGGCCACCGGCCACGACAACGTGATGTTTCCGCTGTTCATCCCCTATAGCTTTTTGCAGAAGGAAGCCGAGCACGTCGAGGGGTTCAGTCCCGAACTGGCGCTGGTGACCCACGCGGGCGGTGAGGATCTGGCTGAGCCACTGGTGGTCCGGCCCACCTCTGAAACCGTCATCGGCGACGCGATGTCTCGCTGGATCCAGGGCCACCGTGACCTGCCCCTTTTGCTGAACCAATGGTCCAACGTCGTCCGCTGGGAACTACGTCCCCGGATCTTCCTCCGCACCTCGGAGTTCTGGTGGCAAGAGGGTCACACCGCTCACGCCACCCGAGAGGAGGCGCAGGAGGAGACCCTGACCATCCACGATCGGGTGTATCTGGAATCCATCCGTGACTGCATGGCCATCGACGTCGTCAGCGGCCTGAAGACAAAGCGGGAGACCTTCGCCGGCGCTGACCTGACCTACACCCACGAAGGACTGATGCGCGACGGCAAGGCCCTGCAGATGGCCACCAGTCACAACCTGGGCCAGAACTTCGCCAAGGGCTTTGACATCACCTACACCGACGCCAACAACACCGTCCAGCACGTCTGGACCACCTCATGGGGAATGTCGACGCGTACCGTCGGTGCGCTGATCATGGCCCACGGTGACGATCGTGGCCTACGGTTGCCGCCGGTCGTCGCTCCTCGTCAGGTCGTGGTCATGGCCGTCAAGGACGAGGTGACCGACATCTGCGCAGACCTTGACCAGCGGTTGATGCGGGCGGGGGTCCGTTCCAAATTGGACGACCGGACCGAAACAAGCTTTGGTCGCAGGGCGGTGGAATGGGAACTGAAAGGGGTGCCGATCCGCCTGGAACTGGGCCCGCGGGATCTTGCCGACGGCGTTGTGACCTTGGCCCGACGCGACACCGGGACAAAGGAAACAGTGTCCTTGGACGGGGTCGCGGACCGCGTCATCGACTTGTTGGTCGAGGTACAGGACTCACTGCTGGCCCAGTCGACGCAGCGGCGGCAAGCCGACACCACCGACGTCGCCGAGGTCGACAAGATCGAAGGCCCCGGATTCTTCCGGATCCCCTGGAACGATGTCGGCGAGACCGGAGAGGATCAATTGGCTGAGCGCGGCTACACCGTTCGCTGCCTGGTCACCTCCGAGGAGGGGTTGCCGGAGTCTCGGGACCAGGATGACCTGATCGCTTACGTCGCCAGGGCGTACTGATGCAGAACCCACTGATGAGGGACTGCTAGTGGATCTCTCACTGCTGATCATCGCCGGGCTGGGCCTGGTGGCGATCATCGTCGGACACCTGTTCAAACGGTTCGTGCCCGAGATAGTGGTGTTCCTGGCCCTTGGGGTGGCCATCGGCCCGGAGGGAATCAGCCTGATCAACGACAGCAACATCGAGTCGTTGGACCTGCTGACCCAGGTGGCGTTGGGTGCGGTCATCTTCTTGATCGGCGATCGGCTGCGATTGGATGACCTCAGGGAACAACGATGGGCGTTGATCCCACTGAACATCGGTCAGGTCGTTTTGGCCGGCGCGGCAGTCTTCTTCGCCACCCGATGGGCCGGCGCGCAACTGGGGACATCGCTGATTTTGGCCCTGATCGCCACAGAGACCGGGGTCCTGACGGTCACGGCGACCGTGAAAGAGGAGAAGGCCAAAGGCCCAAAGACCGACCTGTTGTTGTCAAGTGTCGGTGTCACCAACGTGGCCACGGCACTGCTGTTCGGTTTCAGTTTCCCGTTCATCCTGGCCACGTCTGGCGAGGCCACGGCGGAGCAGACAGCCCGCGTCTTCGGGGAACTGATCGTGCTGTCGACCCTGATCGGGCTGGTCGGGGGCTGGATCCTCAAGACGTTCTCGCGGGCCATCGAGACCAGCGGTGAACTGTTGTTGTTCTTGCTGGTCATTCTCACCGGCATCGTCGGGGCGTCGCTGGCGGTCGGGGGATCGGTCGTCGTGGCGACCTTGATCGCCGGGCTGTACGTGGCCAATGCCGCGCCCTGGCTCGCAGACCGACTGTTTGCGACCGTCCGGGCGTTGGAAGCACCCATCTATCTGATCTTCTTCGTCGTGGCAGGTGCCGGGATCCACTTGGACGAGTTGACCAAGGTGGGCACCATCGGCATCGCCTATGCGTTGGCCCGCACGGTGGGAAAGGTTGGCGGGGCGACGCTTGGGGGACTGGTCGTCGGCAAGGTGAAGTCCGGGTTCAGGGTTGGCCTTTCACTGTTGCCCCACGCGGGTATGGCCATTGCCCTGGCCGCACTGGTGGTTGAGCAGGCCCCGGATTTTGGTGGAACAGTCTCCGGTGTGGTGCTGGGGTCGATCGTGGTGTTCGAACTGGGGGGCCCGTTACTGGCCCGACGGTCGATACGTGATTCAGGAGAAGCCGGCAAGGGCGCGGGTGACAGCGGCGCCATGGAGGCCATCCCCGAGGTGTTGGCACACCGGTCGTTCAATCGGGTGTTGGTGCCGGTCGGTTCCATAGAGGTGGTCGTCCCGCGCCTACCGTTCATCTTGGATCTGGTCGGAACGATGCGCGCGGAGTTGATCGCGGTCCATGTCTCCCGCCCCGGCAGCCTTCCTCGCGACGAAGAGCCCCGGGTCCTTGGTCTGGTCGAGGCCGTCGCGGAAGAACGCAACATCGTGGTGCACAAGGTGCACAAGATCAGTGAAGCTGTGGCCCAGTCTCTGGTCGCCGCCGTACGCGATCACGACGCGCAGTTGGTCATCATGGGCGAACCCGCCCGAACCTCGTTGCTGGAGCCCAGTCGCTGGGGGCTGATATCACAACGGGTGATCCGTGACGTCGATGTGCCGGTTCTGGTCTACCCGGTCGACCCGTCCAACCCGGAGAAGGTGCCCAGCGTCTACCTGAAGCAAAACCTCACCCCGGCGGAGGCCGATGTCGTCGAAAATGGCGAGATTGCGGTTGACGACGAGCCGAACGCCAATGTTTGACCACTGAGCCAGCCCTACACTCCAAATCCACATGGAACTCAGCGATAGCGTGGTCGGCAGCCTTTTGATCATCTCGATCGTCCTTTCGATCGCGGCGATCGCCACCGGTGCCCTCGCCATCCAATCACAGCGACGGGTCCGTGCCACCTACAGCCGGTTTGCTCGCGGGCGACGCGAAGATGTCGTCACCCTCTTGGGCATGCACATCGATGAAGTACAGCAACTGCAGCGCGACGTGCGCCGTCAACAGGCCTACGGGCGCCAACTGCGTGCCTTGATGGGCAGGACCCTGAGCAGGGTCGGGACGGTGCGGTATGACGCCTTTGACGACATGGGCGGACGGCTGTCGTTCTCCATCGCCCTGCTGGACGAGCACGGCGACGGCAGCGTGATCACGGCGATGAACGGACGTGTGCAGACCCGAACATATGCCAAACCTGTCGAGGGCGGCACCTCGACACACAACCTGAGCGAGGAAGAGGTCCAAGCGATCGCCCAGGCGATGGACAGCGGTCGCAAACGGACGGCCCAGGCCTTCCGTGCGGCGTCGGCACCAACCGATTCGTCTACCGATGTCCAACAGCAGGCGCCCGATGTCGACCCGGATACCGGTCCGAACGACGACACGATGGTCCCAGACCGGCACGGCCAGGATGCCGATGCCGCTTCCGGTAAGGCGATCCCGTCCAACGACGCTCGCGTCGGCAATGATCGCGTCGGCAATGAGCGCGTCGGCGATCAGCCGGTTGGCGGGCCAGGTCAGGCATGACCGTCGCGTTCCTGGGGCCGGAGGGAACGTTCACCGCTGCGGCGGCGACGCGGGCGGCACCCGATGACAAGCGGATACCACTGACGACAATCCCTGACGTGGTCGAGGCCGTGCGGTCCACCGACGACACCATCGGCGTGGTGCCCATCGAAAATTCCATCGAGGGCGCGGTGAACCTGACGTTGGACACGTTGGCGTTCGGACCGACGGGTGTCTACATCACCAGCGAGATCGCCATTCCGATCACCATGAACCTGCTGGCGAAGGCCGGAACCTCACTGGCGTCGATCAAAGAGGTCAGGTCCCACCCGATGGCCCTGCCGCAATGTCGCGACTGGTTGGACGCCAACCTACCGAGTGTCGAACTGGTCACCAGTGCCTCGACCGCCCGTGCGGCCGAGGAGGTCGCCGCCGCGGGTGACAGCGTCGCTGCCCTGGGGACCACAATGGCGGCCCAACGGTTCGGGTTGCAGGTCTTGGCCGCTGACGTGCATGACCGCGAGGGCAACACCACGCGGTTTGTCACCTTGGGCCGTCAGATGTCGGGCCCCACGGGCGCGGACAAGACGTCGATGGTCGTCTTTTTGGGCACCGACCGGCCCGGGTTGCTCATGCGGGTCCTGGACGAGTTCGCCCTGCGCAGTATCAACCTGACCAACATCGAGTCGCGCCCCACCAAGACCCGCCTGGGCGAGTACTGCATCTTCATCGACGCGTCGGGACATCTGACGGAAGCCCGGATGGCCGAGGCCCTGCGATCGGTCCACCGTCACGTGGCCGAGGTACGCATCCTGGGGACCTACCCCAGCGGCGACGGGCAGGTCCACGCCGGCGGGGACGCTGACAGCGAGGACGCCTACGCCGAAGCGGCCCACTGGTTCACCGGACTGTTGGATCACCTGGAGTCGTGAGCTCGGTGCTACAGGGATGTTTGCCTGGGGTCAAGGACGGCGAGCAGGACGTCTGCCAAGAGAGTCATGACGGTGATGGCAATCATGTACACGCCCACGACCGCCAGCGTGATCGGACCTTGCCGAAGGTCGATTGACGAGACAAGAACCGACCCGATGCCGGATCGGCCGAGCACCGGTTCGACCAGCACGGCCGCAGCAAACAGTGCACTCGTCTCTGCGGTGGACAGCGTCATCACGTGACCAAGGCTTGGCCGTAGGGCATGA
>JBBSNE010000226.1:0-5125 GCA_038232815.1 Euzebyales bacterium
CACCGTCTGATGATCGTCGAGGCTTTGGGTTTATCCGACAGATCACCGTCGGACCTGCAGACGGTCACCGGCCTGTCGTCCAATCTGCTGGCGTTCCACCTGGATGTGTTGGAGCAGGCGGGGGTCATCGACCGCAACCAGTCCGCGGGGGACGGCAGGCGCCGCTATCTCAGTCTTCGTGTCCCGATTTGGAGCAGCGCCCCGCAATTCGTCAGGCCGGTCGGGGGACCGGTGCTGTTCGTCTGCACGCACAACTCTGCCCGGTCTCAGTTGGCGGCGGGATTGTGGCGGCGGTGGACCGGGCGGCAGGCGATGTCGGCTGGAACCACCCCGGCAGAGCGGGTTCATCCACTGGCTGTGGAGGTCGCCGGAACCCACGGGCTGGATCTGGCAGGGGAGCGGCCGCGGGCCTATGCCGACATCGACATCGCACCAGATCTGGTGGTGTCGGTGTGTGACCGGGCACACGAAGCCGGGCTGCCCTGGCAGGTCGAACAGTTGCACTGGTCGGTGCCGGATCCGGCTGCGGGGGCGCGCCCTGCCTTTGAACGGGCGTATGTCGACATCGACAAACGTGTCCAACAGTTGGCGGTCGCGACTGGGGCGGCCGCATGAGCGGGGCGTCCGACGCCCGTCGACTGGTCGCCGAGTTTCTGGGAACCGCACTCTTGTTGGTGGCCGTGGTCGGATCGGGCATCATCACCTCCAGCGACGGGGCGGCGTCGACGCAACTGTTCCAGCATGCCGTCGCGGTGGGGTTGGCCCTGACCGCACTGATCCTGGTGTTCGGACCCGTCAGCGGGGCGCACTTCAACCCGGTCGTGACGCTGGTGGACTGGTGGTTCGGCGGACTGCCGGGGGTCCTGGCCGCCCGATATGTGGCGGTGCAGGTGACGGGAGCGGTGGTGGGTACCGTCTTGACCCATCTGAGCTTCGGCCTGTCAGTGGCCACCCTGTCGGGCAATACGCGGGAGGGAATCGGTATGGCGGTGGCCGAGACGATTGCCACCGGGGGGTTGCTGTTGGTCATCTTCGCGTTGGTTCGAACCGGTCAACACGGTGCCATCCCGGGGGCGGTGGGGGCCTGGATCGCCGCCGCGATCTTCTTCACCTCCTCCGCATCCTTCGCCAACCCCGCCGTGACGTTGGCCCGGGCGTTGACCGACACCTACACCGGCATCGCCCCGATGTCGGTACCCGCGTTCTTGGTCGGCCAGGCTCTCGGCATGGTCGGCTCGGCCCTGTTGATCCGATGGATGTACGCACCGACCCCCGCCGAAGCACAGGAGGTTGTGGTGCCCACCAATTCCGATGATCCCCGCCGGTCCTAGGCCGGCTCGATGCAAAAAGGACCAAAGCCATGAGCAACAGCCAGGCCATCCAGCAACGCGAACAGGTGCACGCGGCGGCCCGCCTTCACGAGGAGTTCGAGGGGGTGTTCTCCACCGAGACAATCGAGCGGGTTCTGAACGACTCGCACCGACTGCTGTCGCAATCGCGCGTCCAGACCTTCGTACCACTACTGACCGAACGATTCGCACGTGAACGACTCCAAGCCGCCGCCAAGGCAGAAGGACTGAAGATGACCGACATACCCACCGTGATGTTTTTGTGTGTCCACAATGCGGGGCGCTCGCAGATGGCAGCCGGGTGGCTGCGCCACCTAGCAGGAGACCGGGTGCAGGTGTTGTCGGCAGGGTCCAAGCCGACCACGGACGTGAACCCGTCGGCGATCGATGCCATGGCCGAGGTCGGCATCGACATCAGCAAGGAGTACCCAAAGCCCTGGACCGATCAGACCGTGGATGCCGCCGACGTGGTGGTCACAATGGGCTGTGGCGACGCCTGCCCGGTCGTGCCCGGCAAGCGCTATCTGGACTGGGAGTTGGAGGATCCGGCAGGAAAGGGCGTGGAGGAGGTCCGGCCGGTCCGTGATGAGATCGAGACCCGCGTACGGGAATTGCTCGATGACCTTGGGGTCGGGGCGAACGGCTGAGGTTGGGTAGGGGGAGTGTCACAGGCGGGTGGTTCAATTTTGAGATGCAGGAGACCAAGCGCTGTAACGGCTGTGACCAGGTGAAACCGGTCGATGCGTTCGGCTGGATACAAGGCGAAGGGCCTGCGGCAGGCGCGCTGCCGGCACTGTGCCAAGGAATACCAATCTCAGTGGTACCAGCGGAACAAGGATGTTCACAAGGAAAGAAGCAGACGAGCCCGCCAACGCCGGTTTGCTGCAAACGATCCTGTTATTCGCGCGGCAAAGGCCGTGCCGTGTGCGGATTGCGGTCATCGGTTCTCATCGGAACAGATGGACTTCGACCATGTTCGCGGCGTAAAGCGGTTTGACATCGGCAGTGCCCGGTTCAGGGTATCGCTAACCAACCTACGAGTCGAGATCGGCAAATGTGACGTTGTGTGTGCGGTTTGCCACCGTGTACGGACACACGGACGGGCCCTATCATGATTACAGGCAACAAGACTTGTTCGACCTGCCGCGAGGCCAAGCCCGTGACGGAGTTCCACCGCCACAAGGGCAAACGAGACGGTCGCCAGCCGCTATGCAGAGCATGCAAGCTTGTCTACAACGCGGTCTACTACATGCAGAACGCCGCACGCCACAAGCACTTGCGTGCCGTGCATCGCCAACGGTTACGACGGCAGGTGGACGCGATGATCAGGGCTGTCAAGTCCCGGCCGTGCGCTGATTGCGGCCAACGATTTCCTACCGTGGCGATGGACCTTGATCATGTTCGGGGACAGAAAATAGCTGATTCTACGGGCATCAGGCGGATGGGTCGGGGCTCTGCAGAGTGGGAGATTTCGAAGTGCGAGGCCGTGTGCGTGAATTGCCACCGGAGGCGAACGGCAATGCGAATCCGCAGGGGCCACATGCTGTCAATCACAGGGTGGGTCCCTCGGGAATCGAACCCGAAACCTGCGGCTTAAGAGGCCGATGCTCTACCAATTGAGCTAGAGACCCGAGAAGGTCGGTCAGTATAGCGACACCGTTACACCTGAACACTCAGATGCGCGGGTGTAACGAGGGTGACCGACGGGAATTGAACCCGCGACCTCCGCGACCACAACGCCTGACCCGCCACACGGCAGGCTGGCGTTGCCAGGCCATCAAATGCGGCTGACCTGCAGATTTGCTGAGAGCGCGAGTGGGGCCGTTGCCCTCTCCGGGCTCATAGAAGACGTTTCGTCTGAGGTGAAAATGGCCTGAGCGCAAGCGCGGCGGTATGCCCGAGGGGTTGGCTCGGGTTTGGGCCTGGAAACCTCAGGCGGCGTCTGGGAGGGGTTGGAGGGTGACTTTGTGGCCCATGGCTTCGAGTTGTCGGACCAGCCGGTTGCGGTGGGCGGTAGAGGTTTGGCGTTGGATGAAGTAGTCCGCGCCAAGGTCGCTGTAGACCTCGTCACGGTCAATCAGGTGGTAGGCGATGATCAGGATGGAATGGCCGATCGCCACTGCAGCCTTCTTGGGACCCCGCCCTACCGCGGATGCGGTGGTAGTGGGCTGACAAGTAGGTGTGTTTGGACCGGGCGGCGGCATGGGCGGACTCCACCAACGCTTTGCGGAGCCACTTGGAGCCCTTGCGGGTCTTGCCTGACTTGAACCGCCCTGGGTCTGATGGAGACTCAGTTCATTGGATTCCAACCAGTGGCTGGTCGGTGTGTTCGGCAGCATAGGCTGCTTCAAAATCTGCGGGCGGGACATCCTCCAGATAGCCGTGGAGTCGGTTGGTATTGTACCAGTGCACCCACTTGAGAGTGGCCAGTTCAACGGCCTCGATGGTGCGCCACGGCCCTTGGTCGGGACCGCGGATGACCTCGGCTTTGAACAGCGAATTCACCGCCTCGGCCAAGGCATTGTCGTAGGGCAATCCGCGACCGTGCCGATCGAGGGGACCGCGCCGATCTCTGCCAGTCGTTCGCCGTATCGGATCGAGGTGAACTGGCTGCCAGCGTCGGAGTGGGCAACCAGGCCTTCGAGCTGGGTGCCGCGGGCCCAGCGGGCCATCTCGAGGGCGTCAAGGACATGTCGGTGCGCATGTGGCCGGCGACTCGCCAGCCCGCGATCATGCGGGAAAACGCATCGACGATGAAGCAGACGTAGGCCACGCCCTGCCACGTCGCCACGTGCGTCAGATCGGTCACCCACAAGGCGTTGGGACGGGTGGCGGTGAAGTTGCGATCGACCAGATCCGGCGGCCGGCTGCTGCCGTCGGGACGGGTGGTGACGTAACGCTTGGCCCGTCTGATGCCGCG
This sequence comes from Euzebyales bacterium, assembly GCA_038232815.1. Lineage (GTDB taxonomy): Bacteria > Actinomycetota > Nitriliruptoria > Euzebyales > Euzebyaceae > Euzebya. The sequence goes on from JBBSNE010000226.1 coordinate 4,270, forward strand.
GATTCCCTGGGCTTTCATGAGCCGCGCGACCTGATCACGACCGATCTGGTGCCCGTCGCGCAGGGCAGCTTTCCACAACTTGCGGGCACCGTAGACTTTGTAATTGACGGTCCAAAGAGCGAGCAGGATCGGACCCATGATGGCGTCCCGAACGGCCCGGTCTGATGGTGGCCGGCCCTTGAAGGCGTAGTAGGTGTTTGACCGGATCTGCAATGCATCACAGATCGGCTCGACGCCAAACTCCTGTCGGTGGTTGTCGATGTAGTCCACCATCACCGGTGTGGGCGGTCGAGCTCCGCCGCGAAAAAAGCTGAGGCCGATCTGAGGATTGCGTTGGCGCACCGCAACTCTTTGTTCTCCTGCTCCAACTCGCGGATACGGGCTGCTTCAGCGGTGGTCACACCAGGCTTATCACCGGCGTCGATCTCGGCCTGGCGGACCCAGTTGCGGACCGATTCGGCGCCGTAGCCCAGCTGTTCGGCGACCCGTCGGACCGTGCCTTGGGTCTGGCCGGTTTCGGCTCGGAGTTGCCGCACCATACGGACTGCCTGATCCTTCATCTCTTGGGTGTGACGGCGCGAGGTCCCCTTCGAAGTGTCTGCCATGTCTCTCATCCTCCATCAAGGTTGAGAGCCTCCACAGAACCCAGGGCGATTCAAGCAGCCCCGTTAGGTCTTGTTGGGCCTTATGCCAGGTCTGCTTCGTCTCAGCGCCTATGAAGGCGTTCAACGTGTCGAGGTCAATGAGACCTGCATGAGGGGGGTGTCAAATGCTCTGTGTAAGTAAGAGCTGCGATCCGTAACCATGAGGCTGATGGCCTCAAAAGGAGCAACAGCTATGAACACAACGAGAAAGA
>JBBSNE010000227.1:0-5123 GCA_038232815.1 Euzebyales bacterium
AAAGATTTGAGTGTCAATGCGGTCGGCTGGCAGTCAGCAGCCGTCCGTCGCGGCTATGGGCGAAGGCACCCGCGCCGAGCTCGGTGGCCCAGCGTCCGGTCAACTCCAGCCCGCCGAACGGGAAGTAGTGGAAAGCGGTGAGCAGGCTCTGGGGGTCGACCGCAGCGGCCCGGGCGATCCCGGTGACGGTGTGGTCGGGGTACTGGGGGACGGTGGACGCCAGTCGACTCAGCCGTCCGGCCTGGGTGCGCAGCACCTTCAGCGACGGTCCCACGCCGCAGCGCAGGCCGTAGCGCAGCAACGTCGACGCGCTGACCGCACCCGGTAGGCCGACGTGTACCGGAAGTTGGTTCCCGGCTTCTCGCAGTGCCCGCTCCCAGGCAATGAGCGGTTCAGGTGCGAAGGCGAACTGGGTCACCAGCCGTACCGCCATGCCGCTGTCACGCGCGAAGGTGTTTTTGTCGAGCACGGCCTGGGCGAGCGCATCGGGGTCGATGTTCGGTGCACCCTCGGGATGGCCGGCCACCCCGACAGCGGTGATGCCGTGTGCTTGCAGGACCCCGCTGCGCAGCAGATCCATGGTCGAGGGATGCACACCGTGGCGTGTGAACGACCCGGCGACCACCAGGACATCGTCCACACCGGCCTGTTGCGTCAGCCGCCCGACCGCATCGTCAAGCTCGCGGTGGCTGTGGACCGCTCGCGCCGCCAGGTGCGGTATCGGCCGCATACCGGCCGCGGTGAGGGTCCGGGCAGCCGCAATGGTGCCCTCAAGGCCCGTGGTGTCGAGATAGGTGATGTAGACCGCCGTCCCTGGCGGCAGCAACCGCTCGAACGGACCGACCCGGTCGACCTCCCGCGGGGTCACCTCGACGCTGAACTGAGCGTTTAACTTCGTCACGTGCTGGCCGACTGGGCTGTCAGCGGTGACGGCAAGATCGTCCATAGGTTACCTGCGTTCCATCATACGGGACATTGCTACATCATGGAACACTATATGCGGGTAGGTATTCCGTAAAGAGGCAAATCGGGCGGCACCCCCATTCCCCCATGCCGCCGGGAAGTGAACCATCACGATGTCAAACCTGTCCCAGTCCGACCCGAGCACCCGACTGTTGCCAGCCGAACCCGTGCCAAATTTGAGGGACTATGTCGGCGCGGGCGGTGGCCGAGGTCTGTCTCAGGCGGTGAAACGGGACCCCGACGATCTGATCGCAGAGATCGAGCAATCAGGGCTGAGGGGTAGAGGGGGTGCCGGATTTTCCACCGGGCTCAAATGGCGTTCCATCGTCGACGCTGCACGAGATCAGGACCTGGCCGTCGCGGCGGTGGTCAACGGGGCCGAGGGCGAGCCCGGCACCTACAAGGACCGGGCGCTGCTGGTGGCCAACCCCTACCAGGTCGTCGAAGGGCTGCTGATCGCCTGTCATGCGGTGGGGGCAACTGCCGCGTTTGTGGGCGTCAAAGCCCGTTTTACGAAGGCACGTCAACGGCTTGAAGATGCGCTTGCCGAGGCAGTGGCCGCCGATTGGTCGGGCGCCCAGATCGTGCAGATCGTTGCCGGGCCTGACGAGTACCTGTTCGGAGAAGAGACGGCCATGCTGGAGGTGATCGAGGGAAACCTGCCATTTCCTCGGCATCTGGCCCCGTACGTCAATGGGCTGTTCACCGAGAGCGCGAATCCCTCGGTGGCCCTGGTCAACAATGTCGAAACGCTGGCCAACGTCCCGTTCATCGTCACCTCAGGCGCGCAGTCCTACCGTCAACTCGGCACCGAGCAGTCGCCCGGAACGATGCTGTTCACCGTCGTCGGTGACGTCACCTCAGCAGGGGTGTATGAGCTGCCGCTGGGTACGCCTCTGCGAGTGCTGCTGTCTGACATCGCCGGGGCCACCGACGTGAAAGCCGCGTTCTCCGGTGTGTCCAACGCCATCATCACCCCGGCGATGTTGGACACGCCGCTTGACTATGAGTCGATGGTGGCTGCCGGCAGCGGGCAGGGCAGCGGCGGGTTCATCGTGTACGACTCCAGCCATTGCATCGTGCGGGTCACGGCCACCTTGGCCCGGTTTTTGTCGGTCGAATCATGTGGCCAGTGCAACGCGTGCACGATGGGGACCGGTGCCATCCATGAGATCCTGCAGCGGATCGACGCGGGGAAGGGGCGCCGCAACGATCTGGAAGCGCTGGGCCGCTGGGCCGCCCAGGTGACCGACCTTGCCCGTTGTGGTCTGCCAGTCGGCCCTCAGGTCATCGTCGCCAGCCTGCTGACCGATTTCGAAGACGAACTGGTCGACCATCTCGACCAGCCCTGCTGGTCTGACCATGTCGAGATCGTGCCCAAGATCGAACATCTGGACCTTGACTCTGGCGCGGTGACCTATGACCAGGCCTACCACCGCAAACGAAGCGATTGGACGTACGCCGAGGCCTGAGTGTGGCGGCCTGGGCGTGGAGGTCTGGTCGAACGCAAGTCGTCGCCCTGAAACCTCGAAAGTGACTCAGTCACCAGGGGACTGGTTGCCGACCGAAGCCACGTCCAAGGCAAAAGTGCAGGTCATGGGGACTTGTTCCGAACGGCTGAGTCAAAATTGTGGCGCGGCTGAGTCACTTTCAAGGGGTGAGGACTCCTCGCTCAAGGGTTAGGGACTTCTAGCCACCCGCTTGGGCCAGGTCCTCACGCACCATCGGAATGTCCCGGGCCTCAGCTTCCCACAGCACCGCGTCGTTGAAGCCACGCGAGAGCAGGACGACCAGTCCCAGCAGTCCGTCGAAGTCAACGGATGTACCGTCGCCCTGTACCGAAGCGACCAAGACGGTGCTGTCCTCCTGCGGCCTGACCGCCCGCCTGGTCAAGAAGTCCACCATTGTCGCCGAGATCCGTCTAGCCAGCCAGCGAAGACCTGGTATCCGAACGAAGCGGCCGACCCCGACGTCCAACAACTTACCGACGATGTGGCGCCCCACCATGTAGCTGACGCCGGCTGTCCGAACCGACTGGACGTCCTCCCACCGGATACTCCGCTCAAAGATCAGGGCATGTGCGGATATTTCTTTCGGTCCTGCGGAGACCGAATACCGGTCACCGATCAGCTTCAGGACCCAGCGGGCGCGGCCGCTGGCCAGGATCCCTCCCTCTTGATCACCAAGGCGTGACAGCAAGGGTCCCAGACCCGCCTCCAGCGGTTCGGTCAGTGGCAGCCCGTCCACTGTCTGCAGGTTCTGCAGGGCCGATTCCAAGCGGTCGGGATCGATGCCCAACCCGCCCTCGTCGCTCTGTTCATCGTCGTCCATGTGCCCTCCCTTCCCGATCACCGCCTTTGCAGTCAACCGGGTTCGCATTCAACCGGTGTAGGACCCGGAGGTGACCGACCCCCCATGACCGGTCCAGTCGGTGTGGAGGAACTCGCCCCGCATCCCCTCCAACAGTTCATAGGTGTGGGCGCCGAAGTAGTCGCGCTGGGCCTGGATCATGTTGGCCGGCAGGCGTTTTGAACGGATGCCGTCGTAGAACGCCAGCGCGCTTGAGTAGGCAGGCACCGGCACGCCGGCCTGGATGGCGGCGGTGACCACCCGCCGCCACCCCGGCTGCGCCTTCGCGATTGCCTGGGTGAACACATCGGCCCGTAACAGGTTGCCAAGGTCGGGGTCAGCTTCGAACGCGGCGGTGATGTCGTTCAGGAACACCGCGCGGATGATGCAACCCTCGCGCCACAACGAGGCGATGCGCCCCAGGTCCAGGTCCCAACCATGTTCGCGGCTGGCGTCGGCCAGCAACATAAATCCTTGGGCGTAGGACACGATCTTTGAGGCATACAGGGCGTCGCGAAGGTCATCCAGGTCGAGGACCCCTTCCGCCAGGGTGCGGTCGGGCCCTTCTAACACTTCCGCTGCGGTACGACGCTCGTCCACAAATGCGGAAACGACGCGGGCGAACACCGCCTCGGCCACCAGTGTCAACGGTTGGCCGGCATCAAGAGCGGCGATACCGGTCCATTTGCCCGTGCCCTTCTGCCCGGCGGCGTCAAGGATCGTGTCGATGGACGCACCGCCGGAATCGGGGTCGCTGTAGGCCAGGATCTCAGCGGTGATCTCGATCAGGAAGCTGTCGAGGACGCCGTTGTCCCACTCCCGGAACACCTCGGCCATCTGCTTGTTGGACAAGCCCATCGCGCCCATCAGGTCGTAGGCCTCGGCGATGACCTGCATGTCGCCGTACTCGATGCCGTTGTGGACCATCTTCACGTAGTGGCCGGCACCGTCCGGGCCGATCCAATCACAGCACGGCCGGCCGTCGTCGGCATCCGCTGCGATGTCCTGCAGGATGTCTTGGACCAAGGGCCAGGCGTCGGGATCACCGCCGGGCATGATCGAGGGGCCGGTGCGGGCCCCTTCCTCGCCGCCGGACACGCCTGCGCCGACAAAGCGGATGCCCTGTTCGGCCAGTTCCTTCGTTCGGCGGATGGTGTCGGTGTACAACGAATTTCCGCCGTCGATGATCACGTCACCGTCGTCCAGCAACGGCACCAACTGCTCGATCACCTTGTCGACCACCGGTCCGGCCTTGACCATCAGCATGATTTTGCGGGGGGAGGAAAGGTCCTTGACCAGACCCTCCAACTCGGCGTGTCCGGTGACGGTCGACTGCGCCGCGGGCCCCTCCACGAACGCCTGCATCGTCTCGGTGGTGCGGTTGTGGACGGCCACGGTGTAGCCGTGGTCGGCCATGTTCAACACCAGGTTCTGCCCCATGACGGCCAGCCCGATCAGTCCGATGTCAGCGCGCATGGAAAGGAGTGTTGCACAGGCCGATGGGGACCAGTGGCCGATGTGCAGGTCGGTCCGCATACGGGCGTAGCCACACAGCCGCTGGACGGCTGATGGGAAGATGTGCAGGTCGGTCCGGATAGGGGCGTATCGGCGCAACTATTGGACGCGGTCGGGGTTGGACCGATCTGCGACTGCCACGTAGGGGTCAGCGCGCAGAACGACCGCATAGGATGGCGGACATGAGCGCCCGGCAGCGCCACCCGGACAACGTCGAGGGGCCGTGGTTCGTCGATGACGCCTGCATCGATTGTGACGCGGTCCGCCAGGTCGCCCCGACCATGATCGGGCGTTCG
>JBBSNE010000228.1:0-5121 GCA_038232815.1 Euzebyales bacterium
GTCCACCACGACAAGCGAGATTCCGTAGGCGAACATGACCGCGTAGATCAACCACGTCTGGTCTGCAGAGCGGACCAGCAGCAAGGGCAACACGGCCACGGCAGAGGCCATGTTGACGACGATGAGGAAGGGGCGGCGTCGCACCCGATCGACGACAACGCCGGCGACGGGGCTAAGTAGCGAGGGGGCGTAGATGCACACCGCCACAAGGCCGGCAGCGCTGCTGCTGCCCGTCAGCGACTTGACCCAGATACCGGCCGCAAGGGTCAAGGCGCTGTTGCCAATTAGCGATGCGGCCAAGCCCAACAGGTACACACGGGTTGCGCTCGTGCTTGTGCCGATCGGCCGAGCTTTCCGGTCTGCCGTCTGGCATGGCTGTTACCGTAGCGCGCAGAACGCCGCGAGAGCAGCGAGTTAATACTATCAGACTAAGATCTTTTGAGTGTGATCAACCGTGATCTAGCGACACGTCATCATGCATAATCTGTGACGTGACTAGCTTGACGGGCCAACACCAGCGCGCGCTGTCGCTTGGAGCCACGCTCGTCCTGGACCGCTTCGATGATCCCGACGAACCGCTCTAGGTATACGCCGACCCCAGCCGGCCACCCCTTCTGCATCCTCGTGGCCCCCCTACCGATGCGACGACCGCGGCCGGGCATCTGACGCTGGGCACCTATAGCTGGTTCATCTACGCACTCGGACCTACCCTGCCGCTCCTTCGCAAGAGCAGGGGACCAACCGAACCGTGGCCAGCCTGCACAGCATCGCCTTCGCGTGCGGTGTCATCGCAAATGGGGCTGATCGCGGTTAGGGTCCTACGGCGAGCACGTCGGTCCGGCGCGGTACGACTGGGCATGATCGCAATGGCAGCCGGAGTAGCCGTGATGATCGTGGGGTCCCTGGTGGACGAAGCCTCCCTTGTGTTCACACTGGGCGGAGTCTTCGTCGTTGGGCTCGGTGGCTCCCTCGTAGTCAACGCCACGACGGCGACGCTTTCGACGCATCACCCCCATGCCAGCGCAGCAGTGGTCAGTGAGGGCAACGCAGTTGGTTCAACGATCGGTCTGGTGGCACCCTTGTCCGTCGGCGCCGCAACGCTACTCAGCCTGACATGGCGGGGAGGACTCTTTCTCACAATCCTGCTGGCCGTCGCCGTCTGGCTACTGGTGGGCCGAGTCCATGACGTCCCCGCCTATGCTGCCGGTCCGCCGCCAGCAACCACGGATGCCACTGACGCACTCCCCCTCAAGTACTGGCTGATATGGGCCGCCCTGATAGCCACGATCATGGTTGAAACCGGTCTCGTCACCCTGGACCCCCGAGTTGCTTACCGACCAAGTCGGGGTCGGGGCGAGCTTGGCAACCATCAGCGTGTCGGCGATCGTTGGAGGAATGGCCGCTGGCCGTTTTGCCCTGGGTCTTGATCGCTCGCAGGGTCCATGTCGCCTGGCTCTACCATGGCACACTGGTGCTGGCAGGACTCGGGTGGCTGCTGATGTGGACCTCGGCCACGGCTCCCAGCGCCTTCATTGGGCTAGCGCTTGCCGGGCTGGGCGCGTCGGGGCACTTTCCGTTGGGCGCGGTGCTGCTGATGAACGCATCCGCCGGGCAGCCCGATCGAGCCCTGGCCATCATGGCCATCGGACTGGGTGCCGCCAGTGGAGTCGGACCACTGGCGCTCGGCGTTTTTGGCGATGCCACCAACATCAGCACCGCATCCCTTCTTATCCCGACCTTCCTGATCATCGCCTTCGCGGCAGCCAGCACCGCATTGACCACAATGCACTCAGGAAGGGTGGGTGGAAGTGGCTACAATCGCCGCCTGTAAGTGGCTACAAAAGGGAGGATTTCATGGCCGAAGCAGGCATCCGAGAATTACGTGACCATTTCAGCCAGTACTTGGACCGCGTCCGCGCTGGCGAGGAACTGACCGTGACCGACCGTGGTACCGCCATCGCACGTCTGCTGCCAATTGTGCGGCCACGTCCCTTTGACCGCCTGGTCGACGAGGGCTTGATCCAACGCGCGTCCCAACCACGACGACAACGCCAAAGGACATTGCCACGCGTGGCTGAAACAGTGAGTGATCTGGTCGCGGACCAGCGAGGGTGATCGCCTACTTCGACACTTCTGCCCTCATCCCACTGCTGATCGACGAGCCCGGTTCAGCGATGGCCGGACAACTATGGGAAGAAGCCGACCATGTGGTGTCGGTGCGATTGATCTACGCCGAGGTACGTGCGGCCTTGGCCCAAGCACACCGCTTCGGGCGGCTCGATGATGACGTGCTTCTTGAGGTGGTACAAGATCTGGATGGGCTGTATGTTCAATTGGACCGCATCGAGGTCGATGATGCGCTGGTCCGCCGGGCGGGCGTGTTGGCCCAAGAAAAGGCCCTACGCGGGTATGACGCGGTTCATCTCGCCGCAGTCGAGCGGGTCGCCGACGAGCAGACCGCTTTTGTATCGGGTGACGACGATCTTTGTCACGCGGCCCAAAGTCTGGGTATCGCCATAAGTAACACATCGGTCGCTGCAAACATCGCCGACCGGCACGAAGCTGCCGGCGATGAACCAACACGCTGACCGAACCCCTCGGTGCCCGGATACTCGGCATCCCACCTCCTCTGGTCCCAGGCACCCCACCACCCCTCCCGGGGCCAACCCAAGGCCCGGCTCCAACTCCAACTTGACCGGGCACCGACCCGCCACCCCTGCAACGGATCGACACACCTACCACAGCAGTTCGTTTGCGCGTCCATCGAAGGTGTCAGCCACAACTTCAAGTTCTGGTGACTGAAGCAGCTCGGCGATCAGCGCATCGCTGCCGGCCACAAACGTCCAGTGCAATCGATCTCGGTGTGCACCAGCCAGGCCCGGTCGCGGGGCCACCAAATGCCGCGTACCTCGCCGCCGCTGGGGCTGTTCGCCGTACCCGGTCCATACGGCCAAAAACAACTCCTCCGGAGAGGTGGTCCCACGCTCTAGCACGCTCGCTAGACACCCGGCAGTCGCCGCGTCCAGGGCACCCTCCAAAGGCTCATACACATCCGGTCTGTCCAACGACTCACCGCCCGCAAGCATCTGTCCAAGTCGTCGTGCCAATGCCGGACGATCCAGCCCGAGCTCGTCCGCGACCTCTTGCCAGCGCACCGGCTGATCATCAGTCCCTAGCCACGGGTGCAGGACCCGGCAGACCGCCGGAAGGCTGCTGGGCGCAGGCCACTTCAACCGCCCGGTCGATCGCAAGACGTTTCCTGCATCCACCACCACCCCGCGCGCACCGTAGCGGACCTCGTGCCGCCGCGTCGCACTTCCGTCCCGACCCAGCGGACCTCATCACCCTCCATGAGCGTTCCCACTAGCTTTGCTGACCTCCTCCGCACTCGCACATCATGGCGAGGGTGCACCGTACCCAGATCGGTACCACAGCGGATACTCCCGCGAGTAGACGGCAGCCAAGACCGTCGACGCGGATAGGCTGCCCGAGTGTTTGACACCGCCGAAGGGACATCCTGACCATGCACAGAACACGTGGCCGTGCACAGCTTTCACGTGGAGCTGTGACCACGACCGATCCAGGGGTCCCCTCCCGTGAGGCCAGCGCACTCGTTGAACGGATGACGTTGGAGGAAAAGGCGGCTCTGGCGTCAGGTCACACGCTGTGGACCACCCATCCGGTCAAACGTCTTGGTGTTTCCCCCGTGGTGGTGGCCGATGGTCCGCATGGTGTCCGACGGCCAGCCGGGGGAAATGAGGCGAACGGGCTTGCCGATGCCCACCCGGCGACCTGCTTTCCGACCGCGTCGGCGTTGGCCGCCTCATGGGACATCGATCTGGTGGAGGAGGTGGGTCGGGCCGTGGGTATCGAGGCCCGTGCGTTGGGCGTGGATGTCGTCCTGGGGCCCGGCGCAAACCTGAAGCGCTCGCCCTTGTGTGGCCGCAACTTCGAGTACTTCTCCGAAGATCCCTTCCTGAGCGGCCGGATGGCGGCCGCCCACATCACCGGCGTGCAATCAGCAGGCGCAGGGACGTCGCTGAAGCACTTCGTGGCCAACAACCAGGAACACCGGCGGATGACCATCGACGCGGTCATCGACGAGCGCACCCTGCGCGAGCTGTACCTGGCCGGGTTCGAGCATGCGGTCAAAGCGACCCAGCCGTGGACGATGATGTGTGCCTACAACCGGGTCAACGGCACCTACCTGTCCGACCACCACCGACTGCTGTCCGATGTCTTGCGCGACGAGTGGGGCTTTACCGGGCTGGTCGTGACCGACTGGGGCGCGATGAACGACCGCATCGCCGCCATCGAAGCCGGATGCGACCTGGAGATGCCCGGCCCGGTCCAGGGCGCCCCCCAACGGCTGGTCGAGGCGGTCGCGAACGGCGATCTGGACGTCGCGGCGCTGGACACCGTGGCCGGACGGGTCACGGCCCTGGCGTTGCGAGCAGCCACAGCACGCGGGTCAGAAGTCGAGGCGGACCTCGACGCACACCACCTGCTGGCCCGCCGCGCCGCCGGGCAGGTCGCGGTGCTGCTGCAAAACGATGGCGAGGTGCTGCCAATTGACCGTGAGGGTGACACCACCGTGGCACTCCTGGGCGGACTGGCCGAAACACCCCGGTTCCAAGGCACCGGCAGTTCCCGTATCAACCCCACACAGGTCGAGGATCTCAAAAACGAACTGTCGGTTTTGCTCGACCCAGACCGCGTACGTTTCGCCGCCGGCTACGACGACCCGGACGTGATCGACGACCCCCTGATCGCAGCGGCGGTCGACGCCGCCCGCCAGGCCGATGTCGCGGTGATCGTCGTCGGACTGCCCGACGGCTATGAGAACGAGGGCAACGACCGAACCCAACTTGCCTTGCCGCCGGCGCACAACGCCCTGGTAGCCGCGGTGTCTGCCGTCCTCGACCGGGTCGTGGTGGTGTTGGTCAACGGCGCCCCGGTCGAGATGCCCTGGGTCGAGGGTGTCCAAGCCATCCTGGAGGGGTACCTGGGCGGGCAGGCCGCAGGCGGTGGACTGGCCGATGTGCTGACCGGCGTCATCGCCCCTGGCGGCCGGCTGGCCGAAACGTTCCCGTGGGGCCTGAACGACGTCCCGTCAACCAA
>JBBSNE010000229.1:0-5117 GCA_038232815.1 Euzebyales bacterium
CGGCGCAACGCCCCGCACTTGGCACCTGCGTCCACCCTTGCATCATCCCCAGGGGGCAGCCCAGATGTCCGGGACCTGATCGTGCGTATCGATGAGGCGCTTGCCACCGGCACCGACCCCCGCTGATCTGACTGCAACCCCGGGTCGGCTACCTGCTGCTAGCGTCGCCACACCATCTGCAGTCCAAGACAGGAGCCGAGAAGTGTCCGACGTGACCGTCCAGGGTGACCTGGGATCCAAGCCCACGATCACCATTCCCGATACCGAACCCCCCGCCGAGCTTGTCATCGAAGACCTGGTTGAAGGGGATGGTGCCGAAACCGGAGAAAACGCCACGGTGACCGTCCACTACGTCGGTGTGTCATGGACCAACGATGGGCAACAATTCGACGCCTCATGGGACAGCGGCTCGACCATCTCCTTCGGCCTGAACCAGGTCATCGCCGGCTGGACCAAAGGGATTCCGGGGATGAGAATCGGTGGACGTCGACTGCTGATCATTCCGCCCGACATGGGTTATGGCCGCCAATCACCGACGCCCGCGATTGCCGCCAACGACACCCTGGTGTTCGTCATCGACCTGGTGGACATCGGCTAGGAGCGGTCTTCATGTGTGGCTTCGCCGGGGAACATCGCACGGACGGTCGTGCGGCCGACGCGGCTGCGGTGGCGCGCATGGCGGCCACGATGGACGACCGCGGTCCTGACGGGCAGGGACTGCAGACCGCCGCTGGCCTTGCACTGGGTCACCGGCGATTGCGCATCATCGACCTGTCAGACGCGGGCGCGCAACCCATGCGTCGTGACGACCACCTGCTGGTCTTCAACGGCTGCATCTACAACTACCCCCAGCTTCGCCAAGAGCTGATCGAGGCCGGCTGGCGCTTTGACTCGACCAGCGACACCGAGGTCATCCTGGTCGGCTGGTTGCACTGGGGCGACGCGGTGGTCGAGCGACTGCAGGGCATGTTCGCCTTCGCCATCCATGACCAGACGACCGGACGGACCACGCTGGTCCGCGATCGACTGGGGATCAAACCGCTGTACACCGCGATGGTCGACGGCGCACTGCGGTTCGCCTCGACGCTGCAGGCCCTGCTGGCCGGTGGCGGGGTCGACACCGACATCGACACGCGAGCATTGCATCACTACCTGACGTTCCACTCGGTCGTACCCGCGCCGCTCACGATCCTGAAAGGTGTCCGAAAGGTCCCCCCGGCCACCATCACGACCATCGAACGCGACGGCACCACCGCGACCAGAACATACTGGTCGGCAACCTGGGCACGGCGGGAGGATCGCGCTGACTGGACCGATGGTGACTGGGTCGACGCGACCCTGGAGGTCATGCGTACGGCGGTGACCCGGCGGTTGGTCGCCGACGTCCCCGTGGGGGTGCTGCTCAGCGGCGGGCTTGATTCCTCACTGGTGGTGGGACTGTTGGCCGAAGCCGGCCAGACAGGACTTGCGACGTTCAGTGTCGGCTTTGCCTCCGCCGGGGGAGAGGCGGGCGATGAATTCGCCTTTTCCGATGTCATCGCCCAGGAATTCGATACCGACCACCACCAGGTCCGGGTTGAAAGCCGACGGACGCTGGACGCGCTGGGCCCCACGATCGCCGCGATGAACGAACCGATGGTCAGTCATGACTGTGTCGGGTTCTATCTGCTGAGCCAGGAGGTGGCCAAGTCGATCAAGGTGGTCCAGTCGGGTCAAGGTGCCGATGAGTTGTTTGCTGGCTACCACTGGTATCCCCCACTGGCCGAAGTCGATCCCGAGCAGACCGCCGACACCTACCGGGCGGCGTTTTTCGACCGCGACCATGCCGACATGGCGGCGGTGGTGGCCGCCGACTACCGGCTTGACCACGATGCCAGCGGCCGCTTCGTGCACGACCACTTCGCCCTGCCTGGGGCCCAGACGGCTCTGGATCGGGCCCTGCGCCTGGATGCCTCGGTGATGCTGGTCGACGATCCGGTCAAAAGGGTGGATTCCATGACCATGGCCTGGGGACTGGAGGCGCGGGTGCCGTTCTTGGACCACGAGGTCGTTGAGTTCGCGGCGTCCGTTCCGGGCCAGCTGCACCTGGCCGACGGGGGCAAGGGCCTGCTCAAGGCTGCCGGCCGCAAGGTCATCCCCAACCAGGTGATTGACCGACCCAAGGGCTATTTCCCTGTGCCTGCCCTCAAGTATCTGGAGGGGGAGGTGCTGGACCACGTCAGCCACGCATTGACCAATGATGCGGCCCGTCGACGCGGGCTGTTCCAGACCTCCTATGTCAAACAGCTGCGGGCCACACCAAACGACGATCTGACCCCGCTTCGAGGCAACCGGTTGTGGCAGTTGGGCCTGCTCGAACTGTGGCTTCAGAGCAACGGGATCTGACCATGCCGCCCCCTGCAGACCAGTCACGTCGCTACGACCCCAGGGTCGATGGGGGCGAGCGACTGTCGACCGGTCATCACGACCGGCCAGGCGACTTGGCGGTCGACGACATGGATTCGGGTGTGGTGCTTGACCTGGGATGGGGCCGTCTGATCTTCGGACAGACCTTCGACAGCCACCAATCGGTGCACGACACCTTGATGAGTGAACAGGCCGAACGGCGCGACATCGCCATCTACCTGCGCGATCCCCACGTTTTGGTTGGCACCGCCCCAGCCGACCTCTTCATCGACCCGTCGTTGACCTACCGGTTGTGGCTTCACCACTATCGACCGCGCAAAGACTCCGTCCGGGGGGTCGTGATCCGCAACATGCAAACCGCTGCGGATGCCAACGCGATCAATCGCATCTACGCGGCCTGCGGAATGGTCCCTGCGGACACCGAGGTGTTGACGGCCAACCAGCGACAAGCTGAGTTCATCTACCTGGTGGCCCAGGACACCGACACGGGCGAGGTGATCGGTACCGTCACGGGCGTCGACCATGCCGCTGCCTTCGGTGACCCCGAAGGAGGCACCAGCCTGTGGTGTCTTGCGGCCGACCCGCAGGCAGCGCGACCAGGCACCGGCGAAGCGTTGATCCGTCATCTGGTTGAACGTTTCACTGTCAGGGGCCGGTCATATCTGGACCTGTCGGTGCTGCATGACAACGAACCGGCCATCGCGTTGTACACCAAACTGGGATTTGCCCGAACCCCGGTCTTTGCGGTCAAACGCAAGAATCCGATCAACGAGCAGTTGTACACCCCGTCGGGTGACGAGCAACATCTGAATCCCTACGCCCGCATCATCGTCAACGAGGCCTACCGTCGCGGTGTCAGCGTCACCGTCGTGGATGCTCCCACGGGTTTGTTGGAGTTGTCTTATGGCGGACGCAGCGTCGGCACCCGGGAATCGTTGTCCGATCTGACCAGTGCAGTCGCGATGGCTCGCTGTGACGACAAGGCCTTGACCCGCCGTCTGCTCACCGCGGCCGGGTTGGCCGTCCCCGCTGGGCAACAGGTCAATCGGGATGCGGGGGATGTCGAGTTCTTGGACGTCCACGGGGAGGTCGTCGTCAAGCCCGCCAGGGGCGAGCAGGGCAAGGGCATCACCGTCGGCGTGACGACCCCCGACCATCTGATGCGCGCAATCGACGAAGCCGAGCGGGTCTGCCCCGAAGTGCTGTTGGAGGAATTGGTCGAGGGGCAGGACCTACGCATCATCGTCATCGACTTTGCCGTCGTGGCAGCCGCAGTGCGCAGACCGGCGGAGGTGGTCGGGGATGGCCGTCTGACCATCAGCCAGTTGATCGCCACCCGCAGCCGCCGGCGGGCGGCGGCCACAGGAGGAGAGTCCACCATCCCCCTTGACGACCACACCTTCGACACCTTGGCGGCGCAGCACTTCGCGCCGCATGACGTTGTGCCGGAAGGCAGGGTCGTGCAAGTCAGACGAACCGCGAACCTGCACACCGGGGGGACCATCCACGACGTGACCGAACGGTTGCACCCGGCCCTGGTCCAGGCGGCGGAACAGGCTGCCCATGTGCTGGACATCCCGGTCGTGGGGATGGATCTATTGGTCCCCGACGTGGAACAACCCGACTACGTGATCATCGAAGCCAACGAACGTCCCGGACTTGCCAACCACGAGCCCCAGCCGACGGCGCAGGCGTTCTTGGACATGTTGTTCCCCCGGACGCGCCGAGGTGGGGCCAACCAACCGTCGCAACGGCGGACCTCCGAGCCGATATCGTGACGCGGATGCCCAAGCTCCTCGACATCGACTGCTCCTACATGACCGATCTGTTGATGCGGTTGCTGCAGACGCCCAGCCCGACCGGACGCACCGACGACATCATGAAACTGCTGGGGGAGGAGGTCGAGTCGCTGGGACTGCCCGTCCGGTTGACGCGGCGGGGCGTCTTGCATGCCACACTGACCGGGACCCGTGAGGACTTGACACGGGTGGTCGTGGTCCACGCCGACACCATCGGCTGCATGGTCAAGACCATCAAGGACAACGGCCGGCTGGAGGTCGTGCCGCTGGGCACCTGGGCGTCACGGTTTGCCGAGGGCGCCCGGGTGCAGATCTTCCCCGACGAACCGGGTGTGTCCTTCAGCGGCACCATCCTGCCGCTGAAGTCCAGCGGCCATGCCTTCGATGTCGAGGTGGACACCCAGCCCTCGGCCTGGGACAACGTCGAGGTGCGGATCGACGAAGCGGTCCACACTGCCGCCGACGTGCAAGCGATGGGGGTGCAGGTCGGTGACTTCGTCGCCATCGATGCCCAACCGATCGTCGCCTCCTCCGGCTACATCAACGCCCGTCATCTGGACAACAAAGCGGGTATCGCCGCCGCGATGGCTGCATTCAAGGCCGTCATCGATGCGGGGCTTGACATCCCGGTCACCGCCTCGCTGGTCTGCACCGTTGCCGAGGAGGTGGGGCTGGGCGCCACCAACCTGGGCAAGGACGTGGCCGAGGCGCTGTCCATCGATGCTGCGGTCGTGGCGCCCGGTCAGCACTCGCGCGAGGACACCGTCAACGTCGCCATGCACGACCAGTCTGGGCCGTTTGACTATCACCTGACCCGCCGGATGACGGCGATGTGCAACCACCTGGGCATCCCGCACACCCGCGACCTGTTCACCTACTACCGCAGCGACATCGCCGCGGCGCTGGAAGCCG
>JBBSNE010000230.1:0-5106 GCA_038232815.1 Euzebyales bacterium
ACAACCCCACGGTGGCGACCTGCGGACTGGTGAACACACAGGCGGCAACGGCGTCCCACCGCAGGGGTGCCACTGCCATGCCAAGGGTGTGGTACATCGCGTTGCGGCCCTGCATGGCTGCGACGGATGCGAGCATGATCCGGCCGGTCACGTCCCCGGCCGCGTAGATGGTCTGCACGTTGGTGCGGCTGACCGCGTCGACCGGGATGGCGCCGTCCTCCCGTAGCCTTACTCCGGCGGCCTCAAGCCCCAGTCCCGCGCTGACGGGCACCTGCCCGACGCAGTACAAGGCGTGGCTGGCCTCGACCCATTCCTCTTCCTCGCCATCCGCCGTGGCGATTTTGATGCGGACCCCGTCGTCGTCGACCTTCATGTCGTAGGCGCGCCGTTGCCGGTGGATGGTCATGCCCCACCGTTCGAACTCTCCTTCCAGCACCCTGGCGGCGTCTTGGTCCTCGCTGGGCAAGATGACCTCGCGGGAGCTGACCAGGTGGACATCGACCCCGAACTTGGCGTAGGCCTGGGCATATTCCGCACCGGTCACGCCGGACCCGACGACGATCAATCGCTGCGGCTTTTCGCGCAGTCCAAAAAGCTCGCGGGAGGTGAAGACCCGCTGACCGTCGGGGTCGGCGAAGGGGAGGATCCGAGGGGCCGAGCCCGTCGCGACCAGGATGGCCTCGCCGCGAAAGATCTTGGTCTCGCCATCCTCGGTTTCGACCTGGACCCGGTCATGACCGGCTACCCGGCCCACGCCTTTGACGATGCGGGCGCCGGCGGCGGCGACCTTGTGTTCGATGTCGGCCGACTGGTTCAGCCCTAGGTCACGAACCCGGTCCATGACCTGTGCGATGTCGGCAACGGTGCTGTCGGCAACCTCATCCCCGCCCTCAAGGTGAACGCCCAACCGCTCGGCGGACTCCATCGCGCCCATGGCGACCGAGCTGACGATCATGGCCTTGGAGGGAACGCAATCCCACAGCACGCTGTTACCGCCCAACCCCTCGCGTGAGATCACGGTCACGTCCGCGCCCTGCTCCGCGGCGACCAACGCGGCCTCATACCCGCCGGGCCCGCCCCCCAGGATGATGATCGTCGGTTGCATCACCGCGACCGTATCCGACGCGGCGTGGCGCTGCCTGCCGGGGCGGTCCACGAGACCCCTCCCCCTCACGAATTGACCAAAACCGGGGGCGGTAGACCCGCACGCGATGGTCGATCTGTGCACGTCCGGCGCGTTGACCGGCCTGTCTTACACCGCGTAACCAGCCAGCCCCGATAGTGTTGGTCAATCGGGTGGGAAGTCGGGTACCAGGTCGGTCAGCCTACGGGGTGAGCAGCCCCATGAGCTCTTCCGTTGACCTCGACGACTACGAACAGAAGGTCCTGCAGGGCTGGGAGGCCATCTACAAACGAGGCCTGCTGACCATGTGGTGTTGCTGGCCGTTCGAGGTCAACCGCGATGCCCCATGAGATCGGAATTCGCTTGTCACATGACGTGTTGGTGGCCATCAGCCTGAACCACCAGGCGGTCGCCGTCGAACCACAGTTGCACGTCGGCGCCGTCCAACTGCACGTCCCCGAGAGGGCCCTGCTGCTGCTCGACCATCGTGCCCTCGCGCTGGTGCAGGAGATGGACCCGCCGGATGGCTGGATCGATGATCAGAACCTGTTCGACCCCGACCTCGGCATAGAAGTCGACCTTCTGCCACGACTCATCACGCGGGGATCTGATCTCCACCACCAACGTGGCCGCGCCCTCGATCCCACGGTCACTGAAGACGTCAGAGGGGCCGAACGCCAGGTCAGGCACGCGGTAGTCGTCGTCGCGGCCTGGGCGGAAGACACCGATCTCAGTGGCGCCCTGTAGTCCTTGATCCCTTAAAGCCGACTTGAGAATGGCTCCCAGGTCAAGTTGCCGTTGCCCATGCTGACTTCCTGCCGGCGGCACCAAATGGATCACTCCGTCCCACATCTCATCGCTGTGGTCCAGGCCACGACTTCGCCGCTCGTCAAGCAGCGAGTCCGGGGCGTTCACCATGACCACCGTGGGCATGGTACGAAGTTTAGCGCTTGAATGATCCCGGTTATCCACAGGTCAGCTCAAGCCCGATGCTTTCCCCGAGGACTACCCCATCCGGGCGTACGCGGCGTAGCCCCAGCGCTCGGCGACCTGACTTTTGATCCCCTGCGGGAACGGGGCCAGCGATAGGTGACGGGGGGCCAGTCGTAGTTGTGCCTCCGCCTTGCCGCTGAAAGCAGCGGCGCAGTCCTCGGGTTGGCTGTTGGCCAGCGCAAGGATCGCGCCCGTTGCCCCCAGCGCACCGGCCTGGGTCAAGATTGCGGAGGAGCCCACATAGACGTCGCCGTCATAGGTGGTCAACTCGTCCAACAGGCGATTGGGGTCGCCAGTCGAGTCCTTCAGCCCTTGGACCGGGAGGTCGCGTAGATGAGCCATGCTGATCCCTGGGGCGCTGGCGGCGGGGAAGTGATAGGCCAGCAAGGGCACGTCTCCGGCGGCCTTGGCGACGGTGTCGTAGTACGGACGCGGATCGACGCTCCGCGGGGGTGACAGGATCAAGCAGGCGTCGGCGCCGGCGTCGGCAGCCGACCGGGTCAACTGTGCGGCCTGCCCTGCCGAGGGGGCGCCGGTTCCGGCGATCACGGTCACATCGGCGGGGATTGCCTGGCGAATCGCATCGACCAGCGTGGCGCGTTCCGCTGTGTCAAGTGCATACGCCTCCCCCGTGGACCCACCGACGACGACCGCCTTCATACCGGCCTCGACCAACTCGCCGGCCAGTTCGGTGGTTGCCTCGACGTCGACGGTCAGGTCAGCGTTGAAGATCGTCACCAACGCGACACCGACACCTTCGAATATGATCATGTGATTCTCCTGGACGGGTCTGGGCAGCGTAATCCGGGCGACGCCAAACACCTAAACCGGTGGCGGAGGGGACCCGGCGGGCAAGATGCATCATGACCATCACCTGGCTCGAGCCTGTCAACCCCTCCCCCGTCGACCCCCCGACGGTGTCCAAGGCCCAACAGCATCCCATGCGGATGGTCACCCACGCGGCGGCGGCTGAGGTCGGCGCGTGGTCGGGCGACACCCCCCGCCAGGTACAACAGACCTTCGACACCTTGGCCGGCGAATGGCACACCAGGCACACCCCCGACAGGCTCGAGGCGCTGGACGACGCGATAGGACGCGGGGGTCCGTTGCCGCCGAACGGGTTGTGGGTCGAGTTGGGCGCCGGGGACGGTTGGGCATCGGCGCGCGTGTCCACTCACGCTCCGACCCTGGTGGCGGTGGAGTTGTCCGCCCGGATGGTGGCCCTGTCCCCCGCCGATGGTGTCCCACGGGTCCAAGCCGACGCCGCTGCGCTGCCGTTGGACGACCACTCCGTCACGGTCGCGGTCTTGATGAACATGCTGTTGTTCCCGACCGAGTTGGACCGGGTCGTCGCCCCCGGCGGGAAGATCGTGTGGCTGTCGTCACTGGGCCCCGCCACACCGATCTACCTGCCCCCCGAGCAGGTTGTCGCCGCCCTGCCGGGCCGCTGGGGCGGGGTGGCCGCACAGCACGGCACTGCCACCTGGGCGGTGCTGGAACGCCACGGCTGATCCGTCATTCCAAAAGATTCTCAGCGGCGTCAGGCAGCGTCTGCCCCATCGGTTGGGCCGGGAGGGTGACGGTGAACCGGCAGCCCCGGCCTTCCTCCCCAGTCCGGATGTTCTCGACCGTGATGCGCCCCCCGTGGGCCTCGACCAGCCCGCGCGCGATCGCAAGACCCAACCCGCCCCCACCTACGGGGTGAGGCGTGCGGGCCGACGTACCCCGAAACGACGGTTCGAACACGCGTGTGATGACCGCCGGAGGAATCCCGCCACAGGTGTCCTCCACTTTCAGATAGCCCTGCTCCCCCTCCGACGTGGTCTCCCTGCCCGCTTCCACCAGCACCGAGCCTCCATCAACGGATTCCCGAACGGCATTTGACACCAGATTGCGAAGGACACGCGCAAGCTCCGGCTTGCCGGCCCTGATGACGGCGGCGTCGTCATCCAGTCGGCTGTACACGGTGATGTCGCGCTGTTCGGCCACCGGGATGGCGGCCGCCAACGTGTCTGTGATCAACTCGGCCAGGTCGACGTCGGTGTAGTCGATGCTGAGTGCCCCGGCCTCGATTCGTGAGACCTCGAACAAATCCTCGACCAGCGCCGACAGCCTGTCGGACTCGCGTCGCATGGTGGCGTAGTAATGCCGGATCTCCTCACGATCGGTCACCATGTCGTCTTCCAGCAACTCGGTGATGGCCCGGATCCCCGCAAGCGGCGTTCGCAGGTCGTGAGAGACCCAGCTGACCAACTCGCGGCGGGCGTGGTCGATCGCGCGCTCACGTTGGCGGGATTGTTCGAGGTCGTCTCGGGTCTGGCGCAACTGTTCGGCCATGCGGGAGAACTCCGCTATGAGTTCTTCAGGCATCCCTGCCTCGATGTCGGTGTCATCGACCTTGTCCACGCCCGACAGACCGCGGACCACGTGGGCCAGTGCGCGACTGGCCGCCCCGACGCGCTGCCCCAACAACAACGCGGCCACCACGCTCACCACGGCACCCACGGCCACAACGACAGCCAGGACCTGCAGATCGTGGGCGCTGAAGAACATCGCGCTGCCACCCGCCAGGGCACCCGCGCTCACCGTGGCCGTCGAGGTCAGCGCCACCACCACCACCTGGGCGGTGAACGAACGGCCTCGCAGCAGGCGCAACGCCGCCGCCCCCAACAGTCCGGCCACCAGCGCTGCCGTCCCGGCGATGACGACGACTTGGACCAGATCCTCTTGCGGCAGGCCCAGGATCGCGGCCAGCAGCAGCACGACGACCAGGCCCGCAAGCCCGGCGATCAGCGCACTTCGTGCTGTGGTCACCCCCCGAACTTGTATCCGACGCCCCACACGGTCTGCACATACGTCGGGGTGCTGGGCTCCGGTTCGATCTTTTCGCGCAGGCGTCGGACGTGCACGGTGACCGTCGAGGTGTCCCCGAAGGTGTAGCCCCAGACATGCTCAAGTAGGACCTCGCGGGTGATGACTTCCTCGGGATG
>JBBSNE010000231.1:0-5095 GCA_038232815.1 Euzebyales bacterium
ATCATGAACTTCGCACCCCCTTGACCGCGATCCAAGGGTTTTCACGCACCCTGCGCCTGCGCTGGGATGACATGACCGAACCCTCCCGCCGTTCGGCGGTGGAGGCCATCGACCAGCAGTCCCGTCGATTGGGTGAGTTGGTTGAGGACGTGCTGACGGTGTCCTCGATCCGCGCCGGAGACTTGGCAGTGTCGCCTCGGCTCTTGCACCTGCGGACGTGGCTTGAAGAAGCCCTTGTCATTTCCGAGGTGGAGGCCCACCTTCACTGCTGTCCGGAAATCATGGTGTACAGCGACTCCAAACGGTTGCTACAGGTGTTGGTGAACCTGCTGACCAATGCGAAGAAGTACGGCGAACCCCCCTGTGCGGTGGTGGGTCGGACCGAAGGTGACCGCACCGTCATCATGATCTGCGACAGCGGCCCCGGGATCCCGGAGGAGTTTCAAGACCGGATGTATGAGGAGTTCACCCAGGCGTCGGGCGGGGAGAGACGGACCGCGGGAGGGTACGGATTGGGTTTGGCGATCGTGCGTTACCTCATGCGTGCCCTGGGGGGAACGGTCACCTATCAGCGTGCGGCCAGCGGGGGTGCCGAGTTCGTTTTGGACCTGCCGGCCGGTCCTGCGGATCCTGACGGTGTCCTTCCCTCCGTCAGGGATCAGTCCGCATTCTCCTGATCCGCCAAGCGACGCAAGCCCGAATCGTCGAACCCTCGGGCCAACACCACGCCCGTGCCGTGGGGCAGGGTCCGGGCCAACAGGAAGAAAAGATCGTCGCCGGTGCGTTGGGCCGCGTGCAGCACACGAGCGGACTGGTCGTCATTCGGTCGATCATTGAGCAGCGTGGCCTGTGTGCGGCCGCCAAGGGCCCACGCGCCTTCGTCACCGGGGTCATCGACGAACTCGTCGGGCTGAGCCAGGATGTCGGTGACGATCAACGCACCCCCGACGTCTGACACCTGTGGTCTGCCCCCCATAGCGGTGCCGATGACCAGATCGGGGCGGGCATCGGTGTCAGTCAGGTCGTCCTCGTGCATCACCACCACGTCGCCACCCGGTTCCATTCGTAGGGTGGCACCGGTCGCCCAGGTTCCCAACGCGACAACCGGCACCAGCCAGTGCAGGGGGACATCAAGTCGTACGTCGCTGCCCAACCCGGCATCGAAACTGTCAAGCAGCAGGTTGGCGGTTTTGGACACCCAGTTGTGCAACGTCGCAAAGCTCAGTTCGGTGCGTTCACCGCTGTCGGCGTCGTGAAAAACCACTGCTGGATGGTCACCTTGGCGGCGGGTCTGATCTGTCATGGCAGCGAATATGGTGGTCATGTGGTGGCGGACGGTATCCCACACGTCGGGACAACGATAGATTTTGCACGGCGGGCGATAGTCTTTCCCTGCGAAACCCCCTGCCCCTCGAACGCCGGAGATCTTTAAACCCATGACCGCGTCCACATCAGACCCCCTCCTCGGGGGGGGTATCAAACCTGGTGTGTTCGGACCGGCGGTGGTGCATGGCAAACCCCGCAACGGCGGTCCTGATTGGCTGCGGGTGGGGCTGATGTCTGTGGCGCTCGTCGCCGTGTTCGCCGTCGCGATCGCAGCCACCTATGCCGCGGTGGTCGTCACCGAGGTACAGCAGGTCGGCACAAGCGGGGTCAACATCAAGGCGCTCCCCTCCGAGAGCTTCCAGCCGGCCCCTGAAGCGGACGCGCCGTTGCCGGTGGCAGAAGTCGAGCCGTTGGAGGATCGCACCACGATCTTGCTGGTCGGCTCGGATTCACGGGAGGGTCTGACCGACGAACAATTGCGGGCGATCGGGACCGAAGACGACGGGAGCAACCTGACCGACACCATCATCTTGTTGCAGATCGACCCGGCGACCGACGCCGCGGCCATGTTGTCATTTCCCCGCGACCTTTTGGTGGAACGCTGCGACGGCACCACGGGCAAGATCAACGGCGCGTACTACGTCGGCGAATTGCAGGGCGAGGGCAAGGGCCCCCTCTGTCTGGTCGAGACCATCAAGGCCCTGACCCGGATCGAGATTGACCATTACGTGCGGGTCAACTTTGCCGGTTTCGTCGACGCAGTCGATGCGGTGGGCGGGGTGACGTTCTATCTGGATGAACCCATAAAGGATCGTTGGTCGGGGCTGGACGTCCCGAATGGCTGTGTCGAGTTCGACGGTGTCCAGGCGCTGCAGTTCGTCCGGGCGCGTCATGTGGACGACGACTTCGGTCGCATTGCCCGACAGCAACGGTTCGCCCGGGAGATGTTGAAGCAGGCGACCAGCGTCGGAACCTTGGCCAACCCGGTACGGGTGACCCGGCTGATCAGTTCCATCTCAGAGGTGCTTGAAACGGATCGAAATTTTGGTGCACGCCAGATGGCCGATCTGGTCTCCAGCATGAAAAACATCTCCTCCGGGGCTGTCGATGCCCGCACCGTGCCCGCTGTTATCGGGTCACGTTCGGGTCCGGAAGGCAACGAATCGGTCGTCCGCCAGATCAAAGATGAGGCCGAAGAGCTGTATCAAGCCTTTCGCCGCGGTGACCTGTTGCCCGAGGGGGTTGGCACCGACGGCGCGCCCGCTGAGATGGGGCCCGAAAACATCATCCCCATCCTTGTGCGCAACGGCACGGACACCGAAGGGTTGGCCGACGAGACCGCCGAGGTGCTGGAGAACATGGGCTTCACGGTCGGCGACGCCGACACCGCAGAGGCATACGGGTTTGATTCCTCACTGGTGCTGTATCCCAGCGACCGCAAGGACCAGGCCGAAGTGTTGTCCGAGGCACTGGGCGACATCCCCATCAACGCCGGCAACGGCGAGGTCGACGAGTTGACCCTGATCCTGGGCGGGTCGTTTGATCCACAGGAATTCGCACCCGAGCCTGACCCGAATGACGAGTTGACGTCGGAATCTGAGTTCGAGGTGTCGTCGGAATCGGAGTCTCAGGACGATTCTGACCTGAATGCCGAAGACTCTGAGTCCCCGACCGATGAGTCCTCTGAGGAGTTCACCGGCGCTGAACTCAGTGCTGTCGACTGCTAGACCGCTACCGTCAAGGTCCCCTCGCCCACCAACCTCGTGAGGAACATTCAGTGAAGGCTCTTGTCCTGGCAGGAGGCTCGGGTACGCGCCTGCGGCCGATCACCCACACCTCGGCCAAACAGCTGGTGCCCGTGGGTAACAAACCAGTCATCGATTTCGGCCTGGAAGCCATCGCCGCCGCGGGTATCAAGGACGTCGGGATCATCGTCGGCCACACCGGGCCTGAGATTCAGGCCTACGTCGGCGACGGGTCACGCTATGGGATCGAGGTGACCTACGTGTCACAGCCCGAACCCCTTGGTCTGGCCCATGCGGTGCTGACGGCCGAGGACTACTTGGGGCGCGACGACTTCGTCATGTACCTGGGCGACAACCTGATCGCCGGCGGAATCACCGAGTTTGTGCAGCAGTTCGAGCAGAACAAACCCGACGCCCAGATCCTGCTTGCCAAGGTCAGAGACCCCGAGCGCTTCGGCGTCGCGGAATTGGGTCCCGACGGCCATGTGTCACTGTTGGTGGAAAAGCCGCCCGAGCCGAAGAGCGACCTGGCCCTGGTCGGGGTGTATCTGTTCAGCGGCAACATCATGGACGCCTGCCACGCCATCGATCCCTCGCCCAGGGGTGAACTTGAGATCACCGACGCCATCCAGTGGCTGATCGATGACGGCCAGCAGGTGGCCGAACGGACCATCACCGGCTGGTGGAAGGACACCGGGAAGCTGTATGACATGCTGGAGGCCAACCGGATCGTGTTGGACACCTACGAACAGCGTGTCGACGGATCAATGGACGACGACAGCGAGATCCAGGGGCGCGTCGTCATCGAGGAGGGCGCAGAGCTGGTCAACAGCACCGTCCGCGGGCCGGCGATCATCGGCCGCAACACCAAACTGGTCAACACCTTCGTCGGGCCCTACACCGCGATCTATCACAGCTGTGCGATCCGCAATTCTGAGATCGAGCACTCCATCGTCTTGGAGGAGACCACCATCACCGACGTCGGACGGATGGAGGATTCGCTGATCGGCAAACAGGTCGAGGTCAATCGATCGAATCGCAAACCCTCGGCCATGCGGTTGATGCTCGGCGACCACTCCCGCGTTGGGCTTACCTGAGCCAGCCGCCCGTCCGCGGCCGTACTTGGTTGATCTGGCTCACATGCGAGCGGAATGCACCAAGCTGGCTAGGGCTAACCCAGTGGCAGTTGTTCCCCGGCCGTGACGGACACCGGAAGGCGGTTGGCGGGCGGGGCCAGGGGACATGACCACTGATCGTTCCAGGCACACGAGGGGTGGTAGGCGTAGTTGAAGTCAAGGATCAACCGTCCTTGGCCATTGACGCCCAGGTCTGCCCCCTTCACGGTGTCCAGCAGATACCGTCCGCCCCCGTAGGTCTGGTCACCGCCCGTTTCGTCGCGGAAGGGCAAGAACAGGCCGCCGCCGTAGGCGTCCAACCAGAACATCGTCAACGTCAGCGGCTGCCCGTCGACGGCGAAGGCCACCTGGCCGACCTCGGCAAAGGTCGTGAACCCGTCAGCGGAATGTGGAATGTCATACGTCACCGGCTCGGCAGCCGGCGTCAGCGTCCCTGACACCCGCCAGGCCGGATCGTGGTCGAAGAACGGCGTCGTCCAGTCCGGCGTCCGTCCAGCCTCGGGCAGCGGACTTTGCGGATGTGGCCCGATCAGGGCATCGCGGCGATCCCGCCACGCCCGCCACGCCTCAGCCGACGAACCCGCAGCCCTGGCGTCGGCATACGCTTCGGCCACGGTGCGACGATAGTCGGCCAACTCAAGCGCCCAATGGTGCATGGTTGCAACCTAGCCCGGTCACCCGTGCGCGACGCTCCCACCCGTACACCTGCCAAGCCCCTCAGGGGCGGTACCGTTTGACCCATCATGCGCATTTTCGTGACCGGCGGGGCCGGCTTCATCGGCTCAAACTTCATCCGCTACGTGTTGTCCCAGACTGACGACGTGCAGATCACCAACTTCGACAAACTGACCTACGCGGGGAACCCGGCCAACCTGGCCGACCTGGCCC
>JBBSNE010000232.1:0-5069 GCA_038232815.1 Euzebyales bacterium
GACGCATGCGTAGGGTATGGCCAAGACGCGGTCACGGCGCACTGCTGAATCGACGGCTGGCCTGAGGGGCTTGGAGGGGCGCCGGCCCGATAACCTGAGGTCCATGGACATCCTTCTGACCGGCCACCTGGGATACATCGGAACGGTGATGGCCCCGTTGTTGACCGTGGCCGGGCATCAGGTGACGGGCCTTGACACCGGATACTTCGTCGACTGTGTCATCGGGGCCGAGCCCGATCCGGTTCCTGAGTTGCGTAAGGATCTGCGCGACGTCACCCCCGCTGATCTGGACGGTTTTGATGCGGTGGTGCACCTGGCGGCCCTGTCAAACGACCCCGTCGGTGATCTGGAACCCGAACAGACCTATGACATCAATCATCGGGCATCGATCCACCTGGCCCGCTGTGCAAAGCAGGCCGGCGTCAACCGGTTCGTGTACTCCTCGTCGTGCTCGATCTACGGCAAGGCCGGGGCAGACGGTCCGTTGGACGAAACCGCTGCGTTCGCCCCGGTGACCCCCTACGCAATCAGCAAGGTCCGGGTCGAAGAGGACCTGTTCGACCTGGCTGATGACGATTTCGTCTGCACCAGCATGCGCAATGCCACCGCATACGGGTTCTCGCCGCGATTGCGAACCGACATCGTGCTGAACGATCTGGTGGCCTGGGCGCTGTTGACCGGTGAGGTGAAGGTGCTCAGCGACGGGACACCATGGCGGCCGATCGTGCACATCCAGGACATCTCGGGGGCGTTCGCCGCCGTGTTGGACGCCCCCAGCGACGTCGTGCAGCAGGAGGCCTTCAACGTGGGGCGTGACGAGGAGAACTACCAGGTCGCCGACATCGCCAGAATCGTCGCCGACGTGGTGCCGGAATCGGATCTGACGATCACCGGGGACAGTGGCGATCCGCGCAGTTATCAGGTCAGTTTTGCCAAAATCGGCCAGAAACTTCCCGCCTATCAGCCACAATGGACGGCTCGTAAGGGTGCACAGGAACTCCATGACGCCTACCGCTCGATGGGGCTGACCATGGATGAGTTCCAGCGCCGCTACAAACGGCTGCCCGTCTTGGCCGCTCACCGGCAGGCCGGCCGACTGGACGACATGTTGCGCTGGACCTGACACCGATGAACCGTTTGATCGCTGACGTCGACGGCCCGATGCACTACCTCGATTTCGGGGGTCCCTCAGACGCCCCCCTCATGATTCTGGTTCACGGTTTGGGTGCCTCCAGCCTGTCCTGGTCAGATCTGGCACGACGCATGACCGATGACTATCGGGTCGTGGCACCCGACCTTGTCGGATTCGGCCATACCGCTCCTGACCGACGTGGTGTCACCGTCCCCGACAACGTCGCTCACCTGGCCCGATTCATACAGCAGGTGGCCGACGGGCCGGTGACGTTGGTGGGCAATTCGATGGGGGGCATGATCTCGGTGCTGACCCAGGACAGCAGGCCCGAACTGGTCGACAGCCTGGCACTGATCAACCCTGCCCTGCCGGGACGGTTGTCCCCCGGGGCACTGCGCAACGTGGACCGACGCATCGCGCTGTTCTTCGCGGCGTACAACATGCCCTTCGTCGCACAACGGTTCCTGGCTGATCGACGTCGGCGCATGACACCTGCCCGGCAGGTCGCATTGCTCCTGGACACCATCTGTGTGGACCCCACGAGGGTGAACCCCGACATTGTCAGCCAACTAGTGGATGAAGCGGCGGAACGTCGTGCCTACACCTGGTCAGATGACGCGTTCCTGGGGGCGGTCCGGTCGATCATGCGGGTCTTGACAGTCGGTCGGAAGCAGTATCTGGGCATTCTGGACGGTCTGCGACTGCCGACCCTGCTGGTGCACGGGGAGCAGGATCGCCTGGTGCCAATTGCCGCAGCCCGGCTGTTGGTGGCACGAAACCCGCACATCCCGTTGGTGGCGCTGTCCGATGTGGGCCACGCCCCGCAGCTGGAGGTCCCCGACCAACTGGCGAAAAGCCTGCATACGTGGCATGCGGACGTCCGACGCGACGCGGCGTGACCGAGCACGGTCTGATCGCGAGGTCCGACGCCAACCTCCTCGGGCAGGGCCGCGTCGCAGCACACAGTCCCGACACGGCGCGAGCGGGCATGCAAATCCTGCAGCGTGGCGGCAACGCCGCTGACGCGGCCGCGGCCATGACCTTGACGGCGTGCGTGGCCGAACCGCTGGTGGTGTCGCTGTTGTCCGGGATGCACGGGATCGTTGTGGACACCGCAGGGCGGGTGACGGGTGTCGACGCCTTCGTCGACATTCCGACCCAGATTCAGGGTGGTCGAACCGCCGAAACCGCTGTCGTCTTCGCCGACGAACAGGTCCCCTACACCATCGGGGGCGCCACCTTCGGGGTGCCCGGTCTGGTCGCGGGGTGTGGGGCCTTGAATCGCCGGCATGGTCGACTGCCCTGGGCGGCAGTGGTTGCCCCGGCCCAAGCTGTGGCACAAACCGGTGTGGTCATGTCCGCCGCCGATGCCGTGTTGTTGCAGATGTTGCAACGTGTCATGACTCTGGACGCCGGCCACGACGTGTTCTGCAACGACGACGGAACCCTGAAGGTGGCTGGTGATCGCCTGATTCTTCCGGGCATAGCGGGAGTGTTGGACGAGCTGGCGACCGATGGTGCGCAGGCACTGTACGTCGGTGGCTTGGCGCAGGATCTGGCCGCCTTCTGCAGCCAGGTCGGCGCGTTGGTGGACAGCCACGATCTGGCGGCGATGCACGCGATCACCCACACACCGCCGGCAGTTTCGCTGAAGGCCCACACTGTTCGCACGCGTCGCGGGCTTTCGCCGCTTTCGGACTGGATCGCGGCCCTGAATGCCCGCCCCCCGTCCGAACCGACCGTGGTGCGACTGGCGGCGGTGCAACAACCAGGTCTGCCGCAGGTCACCGGCACGACGTCGCTGGCGGCCATGGACGCCGACGGCAATGCCTGTGCCGTGACCGCAAGCCTGGGCCTTGGCACCGGTGATTGGTTTCGGGGATCACAACTGAACTCCATGCTGGGTGAGACCGATCTGCTGACCGGCCCCCTGCGGCCGCGAACCCGTATGGGCAGCATGATGGCGCCGACGGTCCTAACCGACGGCCGAGGGGTCCGTGCGGTTCTCGGAGCGGCCGGCGGCAGTCGCATCCCAAGTGCCATGCTTCGGGTCATCGAGGGCATGGTCGGCCAGGATCTGTCGGCCAGCGCGGCAGTCGACTTGCCGCGGCTGCACCGGACCGGTGAGGTGGTCCATGTCGAGCCCCACATGCCGGAT
Source organism: Euzebyales bacterium (assembly GCA_038232815.1). GTDB lineage: Bacteria > Actinomycetota > Nitriliruptoria > Euzebyales > Euzebyaceae > Euzebya. The sequence goes on from JBBSNE010000232.1 coordinate 3,291, forward strand.
GTCGCAGTCGCCGATCTACACGCAGCGGGCTGGCAGGTCCAACGGTGGCAGACCCGTCACCACTTCTTCGGAGGCGTCTCGATGGTGTCCACAACCGACGCTGCGGGTGATGGCCGACGGGACGGCGCGGCGCTCGGGCCGTCCCATCCATCCGAGATAGTCTGAAGTCTAACTACAATGGCAGTAGTATTGCTGCCATCGACGATGCTGCCTGGCTGACTGAGGAGGAGCAACAGCACTGGCGTGCCCTGGTGACAGCGACCACCCTGATCGTCCGGACGCTGAATGCGGACATGCTGGCCTCACACAACCTGTCGATGGATGACTATGCGATTCTTGCCATGCTGTCTGAGGCTGACGACGACCGGTTGCGCTTTGGGGAGTTGGCCGACACCTTGCGTGTCCCCAAGGCCCATGTCACGTATCGATTTCGACGATTGGAAGGGCAGGGATTGGTCGCCAGGGAGTCGTGTGAGAGTGACGCTCGTGGGGCCTACGCGGTGTTGACGGCACAGGGACGATGCCGGATCGAGAACGCGGCGCCCAGTCACGTCCGTTCGGTAAGAGAACTGGTGCTGGATCACATGACCTCACAACAGTTGGCCACCGTCGGATCGGCCATGCGCGCGATCGTGGATGCCAGCTGTGGTGAGGCGCCGGATCGGTATTAGTCGGGGGGCGGGTCAGTGTCACCCTTGACGCGTTCGGGCGACAGGCACGCACGGTCGCGACCTGACCGCTTCGCCGCGTACAAGGCGTTGTCGGCCAGGCTGACCAATGTCTCTGACGGTGGCTTGACCGCCGGGCCGACGGTGGCCACGCCGATGCTGACGCTGCCACCGGTACCCTTCACCGCAGCGCACATGCGCTCGGCCAAGCCCAACGCGGTGCCGGGATCCCGGACCTCGGCGACCGCGGCGAACTCATCCCCTCCGATTCGATAGACGTCGTCATCCGGCCGCAGGACACCTTGCAGGGTGTCGGCGATGAGCGCAGCATGTCATCACCGGCCTGGTGCCCCAGGTGGTCGTTGACCCGTTTGAACCGATCGACATCGATCATCAGCAACGCCAAGGGGTTCAGGCGGGGGGCTTTCAACGCTTTGCCGAGTTCGGCTTCGAACAGCCCGCGATGGCCCAGGCCGGTCAAGGGGTCTTGCCACGCCATCTGTTCCAACGATTCGATGTTGTCCACCGTCGAGAACACCCCTGAGGCGGTCACCGCCAGCACCTCCAGTCGCTGGACCTGGTCCGGCACGATTCCGACCACCTCTTCGTCCGCGCACAGCAAATAGCCGTCCGCGACCGACGCCATCCGGTGCACCGACACACTGCGCGCATCGCTGGCCTGAAAGGCCGGAGAGGTCAGCCACCCCTCGCCGTACCCCGGGGCGACGGTGAAGCAGGACGAGTTGTGTTCGACCCAGCGGTTCATCTCCTCCAATGAATCCGATGACAACCGTCTGATGTCATCCGCCAGCGGACCGGTGGCATCGGCGATGAAGGGCGTACCCGATGCATCACGACGCACGATCATGGCTGTCGACATCCCCGACAGGCGTTGCAGACCGGCCAGGACGACGCGATAGACCTCCAACCGGTCCTCTGCCCTGATCATGTCGGTGACACTGACCCCCAACTCTGCGTCGTGGGTCAGGGGAGGAATTCCGCCGGCCGCCTGGATGTCGTGTTGCAGCGTCGAGCCGATCTTTTGAATACATGCCACCTCCTCAGCCGTGAACGGTCGTTCTGATTCGACGCTGAAGGCCCCGACGACCTC